>QOAH01000124.1 GCA_003978185.1 Candidatus Thioglobus sp. | reverse complement strand
GTAGTCGAAGCAGCAGATATCTTAAGAGAAAAAGGCATTAAGCGTGTTGGCCCTTATCGCGTACCGCGTACCATGGGTTCAACCATTTCAGCCTGCCTTTCAACTATGTTTAAAATTAAAGGCATCAATTATTCAATTAGCTCCGCCTGCTCAACCAGTGCACATTGCATTGGCAATGCCATGGAGCAGATCCAAATGGGCAAACAAGATGTTGTTTTTGCTGGCGGTGGTGAAGAATTAGATTGGTCATTAACCATGTTATTTGATGCTATGGGTGCACTATCTTCAAAATACAATGACACGCCTGAGGAGGCATCTCGTGCCTATGACGCAGACCGCGATGGTTTTGTTATCTCTGGTGGTGGTGGTGCTTTGGTGCTTGAATCATTGGAGCATGCCCAGGCGCGTGGTGCTTTGATATTGGCTGAACTTACTGGTTATGGCGCAACTTCTGACGGTTACGACATGGTTGCGCCATCCGGTGAAGGTGCTAAGCGCTGTATGGAATTAGCTATCTCAACGGTTGACGGCCCAATTGACTATATTAATGCGCATGGCACCTCAACACCAGTAGGTGATACGAAGGAATTAGGCGCTATTAAAGAAGTATTCGGCAATAATGTGCCTTATGTCGGTTCAACTAAATCACTCTCAGGTCACGCACTGGGTGCTGCCGGTGTGAATGAATCTATCTACTCATTGCTCATGCTTCAAAACAATTTTATGGCTGAGTCTGTTAATATTGAAAATCTTGATGAAGCGGCAGAAGGCGTGCCAATTGTACAATCTACAACGATTCAATCGCTCAATCGTGTGATGTCGAATAGTTTTGGATTTGGTGGTACAAACGCTTGTCTGGTATTTGAAAAATTCAAGCAATAAACTACTTTAACAAATAATAAAAAGCCGCTAATCTTAGCGGCTTTTTATTATTTGATTGTTTAATTCTTATGGTCTAGCATCAATTTCTTTTTCTTCTTTCTCTGATGGTAGCAAGTCTTCTTTACTAATGCCTAAAGCCAAAATCATCGAGCTGGCTACATAAATAGAAGAGTAAGTACCAATCACTACACCAATCAGTAGGGCCAACGCAAAACTATGGATAATCTCACCGCCTAAAAAGAAGAGCGCGAACAGTACCAGCAACGTTGTTAATGACGTCATAATGGTCCTAGAAAGAGTTTGATTCAATGCACCATTAATAATCTTTGCAGGGTCAACATGACGAGTAGAAAGGAAGTTTTCACGAATTCGGTCAAACACCACGATTGTGTCATTCAACGAGTAGCCAATCACCGCAAGAATCGCCGCTAATACCGTTAAATCAAACTCTATTTGTAATAATGAAAACACACCCAGGGTAATGATTACATCGTGAATTAAGGCTGATATCGAGCCCAAAGCAAAACGGTATTCAAAACGGAACGCCACATAAATCAAAATACCAATCAATGCATACAGCATTGCTAAGCCACCATCATTAGTGAGCTCTTCACCCACTTTAGGTCCGACAAACTCAACACGGCGAATATCAACATCATCACCCAATAAACGAATAATCTTACTGCTCAATTTCGCACTGGAAATATCCTGAGGCTTGAGACGAATCAAGATCTCCTTAGTCGAGCCAAAATATTGTACATTTGCACTTTTAAATTTAGCCTCATCTAATGTATTACGCACCACTGACAAATCCACACTCTCTTGATAGCCAACCTCAATTAAGGTGCCACCGGTAAAATCAATACCAAGCTTAAGGCCTTGTGTTGATATCGAGAATATTGAAACGGCCATTAGCATCAATGACACAACAATGGCGTACGTACGCTTACCAACAAAATCAATCGTAGGGATCTTTAGTGCCTTCATATTGATAACTCCTTTAGCTTCTTACCACCATAAATTTTATTAATAATAGCCCTCGAAACAATAATAGCCGTAAACATTGAGGTCACAATACCAATCGATAAAGTAATAGCAAAGCCTTTAATCGGCCCCGTGCCAAAACTAAATAATACTAATGCGGCAATTAACGTGGTGATATTAGCATCTGCAATGGTTAATACCGCCTTGTCATAGCCACTTGAGATGGCTTTTTGGATATTACTGTGCGCACCTAATTCTTCTTTAATACGCTCAAAAATCAATACATTAGCATCCACCGCCATACCGACCGTTAATACGATGCCGGCAATACCTGGCAAGGTTAAAGTGGCTTGCAAGAGTGACAATACTGCTACAATCATTACTAAATTAAGCGTTAAAGCAACATTAGCCACCAGGCCAAACACTCGGTAACGAATCGCCATAAATAATAAAACTAAAGCAAAGCCAACAATAACAGACAACACACCTTTTTCAATATTATCTGCACCTAAGCTTGGGCCAATAGTGCGTTCTTCGATAATTTCAATCGGTGCTGAAAGCGAACCCGCTCTAAGTAATAGGGCTAAGTTACGTGCTTCACGTGCACTGTCAATACCTGTGATCTGAAAGCGTGTTGAAAAAGTACCTTGAATCGTAGCTGCATTGATAATATCTTTCGTGGTACTACGTTTCTTAACAATCTTGCCGTCTTTTTTACGCAATGTCTCAACTTTATTCTCAATAAACACCACAGCCATACGACTATACAAATATTTTTTAGTGGTATCTAACATAGAGCGCCCACCCGCACTGTCTAGAGTAATATTAACCATTGGCGTGTTATTTTCTTGGTCTACACCTGAAGAGGCGCCAGTGATGTTTTCACCCGTAGCAATCACTCGAGTTTTTAATAACAACGGTCGCCCATCTTTAAAATAGTAAAGCTTCGAGCCGGCCGGGGTTCTGCCTGATTGAATAGCCGTTTGCGGGTCATTCTTCTCATCTACTAATCTAAATTCTAATGTGGCAACCGCACCTAAAATTTCTTTAGCGCGCGCTGTATCTTGCACACCTGGTAATTGCACCACAATACGTTCTAAGCCTTGCTGCTGAATAATTGGTTCTGCCACACCTAGCTCATTCACTCGGTTTCTAAGGGTGGTAATATTTTGTTTTAAGGCACTGCTTTTGGCTATTTTTTGTGCATCATCACTAATACTTACTTGAACCAATAATTCATCTTGACTACCTGTTTCAAGCACGACTAAATCACTAAGATCTGATTTAATACGCGCCAACGCCTTGTCTTTTAACTCAAGTGTTTTAAAACGAATAGCAATGCTATCGCCTTCCTTATTAATACTCTTGTATAGACGACCTTCACGCAATAAAGTACGTAATTCATTATAGTATTTATCAATCGACATTGATAATACTGCTTGCATATCGACTTCTAATAAGAAATGTACGCCACCTCGAAGATCTAGCCCTAACGACATAGCTCTACCACCTAGATCCGATAGCCACAATGGGACTGAAGGCGCCAGATTAAGCGCAACCACATAATTACGGCCTAACTCAATTTTGAGCAAATCCTTGGCAGACAACTGAGATTCATTATTTTCAAAACGAACCAAGATACGGCGATTTGATAGTCCTGCTGATTTATAACGAATGCTCTTTGCTTTTAGAGTATCTGTAACTTTAGCTAGATCAGACTGCTCAATAGCAGCATCACCTGCACTGGATATTTGCACTGCTAAATCTGAACCAAAGACATTTGGCAAAGCGTAAAGCGCTGATAATAACAAGAAAAAAGCGATTAACGCATTTCTTAAACCGGAGTAATGATTCATGGGCTTATTTATACCTTAAAGTTAAATCTTAACGCTGCCTTTTGGTAGCTTTTGATTGATGCCTTGCTTTTGTACTTTAATCACCACGCCATCAGCAATCTCTAATGTGGCAAAAGATTCATCCACTGACATCACCTTAGCGACAACACCGCCGTTAGTGACCACTTCATCACCTTTTTTTAGCGCCGCCAAAAGTGTCTTATGATCTTTAGCACGTTTTTGCTGTGGTCTAATCAATAAGACATACATAACCAAAAGCAAAAGCCCTGGTAATATCAATTGGCTCAAACCTGATGGGTCTGAGTTGATGCCGTCGGCAGCAGCAAATGCTGGCGATATGATTAAGTCTAATAAGTTCATTGTTATCTCCTAATAAAAAATAAAAATAAATAAATAATTAATTAATGACGGTAATGCCGCCCATGTAACTGTGTAATACGTCGGGCACCCTAATGCTGCCGTCGGCTTGCTGATGGTTTTCCAATACTGCCACCAAAGTTCTACCCACCGCTAAACCCGAACCATTGAGCGTGTGCAACAATTCTGGTTTATTGGTTTCAGGATTTTTCCATCTAAGCTGTAAGCGTCTTGCCTGAAAATCTTCAAAACAAGAACAAGATGATATCTCACGATACGCATTTTGCCCCGGCAACCAGACTTCTAAGTCATAAGTTTTAGCGGCTGAAAATCCTAAATCACCCGCACATAAATTGACTTTACGATAGGGTAGTTCTAATGCTTGCAAAATACTCTCAGCATGCCCGGTCAGTTCCTCTAATAGTTGATAAGAATCTTGGGCTTTTGCCACCTGTACTAATTCTACTTTTTCAAACTGATGCTGACGAATCAAGCCTCGTGTATCACGACCATAGGCACCTGCCTCAGAGCGAAAACTTGGTGTGTGTCCTACAAATTTAAGCGGCAAATCATCTTCTTTGACAATCGTATCACGTACCATATTGGTAATTGGCACCTCTCCAGTTGGAATCAAATAAAGCGTCTTCGCCTCACCCTCTTCACCGTGTAAGTGGGTTTTAAACAAGTCTGCCTCAAACTTTGGCAATTGCCCTGTACCCGTTAAAGATTCTGCATTAACCAAGTACGGCACATAAGCCTCGGTATAGCCATTATTTTCAACATGTTGATCCAACATAAACTGAGTTAATGCTCGGTGTAAACGCGCAATCTTCCCAGTCATAACTGAAAAACGTGCACCCGATATCTTGGCTGCAGTTTCAAAATCTAACCCAAGTGATTCGCCTAAGTCAACATGATCTTTGACTTCAAAATCATATTGCCCTGGTTCACCCCATTTTGACACCTCTACATTGTCATCTTCAGAATTACCTTCTGGTACTGATTCATGAGGGATATTCGGCATAGCCATGACAATATCATCAATCTGAACTTGGATAGATTGTAGTTCTGATTTAGCCTCATCGAGTTTATCACCCAAATCAGCCACAGCGTCTAACAATGGCTTAATGTCCTCGCCCGCCGCTTTGGCTTTACCAATAGCTTTTGATTGAGTATTACGCAGGTTTTGCAACTCTTGAGTCTCAACCTGATTTTTTTTTCGTTTATTTTCTAAACCATTCAACTGATTGATATCAAAAGAAAAATTTCGCTTCTTTAAGGCTATTTCAACTGCTTCAATGTCTGATCTAAGTTGCTTTTTACTTAACATAGGTATATAATGGTTTACTAATATAGATTGAATACCTAGAAATCGCAGTATTCACTTAAAAACTTACTTGGGAAATTATACTATGTTCAACTCATTTACAGGCAATGATGCATGCAAACTAATAGCTAATGGCGCACAATTGGTAGACGTTCGATCAAGTGCAGAATTTTCTCGTGGTTCACTACCTAACGCTATCAACCTCCCTCTACAATCAATCATGGGGGCTAAGAATATTATTGATGATGATAAAGACGTCATTGTATATTGTGTCACAGGCGCACGCTCATCAACGGCTAAAAACTATTTGGTGCAAATGGGCTTTGATAAAGTTCATGATTTAGGCTCTTTCAGAAACTACAACTGCGAATAATTCCCCTTTGTAATTACCGGTAATTAACACGAGAATGCTTGTTAAAATTCTCATATTCATTACTTATAGCAAAGTTACATGAGAGTTAAAAGCAAGTGGCATAAAACACAAGTTAAAACCATTGAAGATATTGGCGGCGCGATGGCGTTTATTTGCTGGCGTATTACCAAAAATCATCTTGAAGATCTAATAAACGAAGGCTTTGTGATTGAAAAAGAGCAAGTCTTTGATGTTATTGCTGAGTACCTGTGCTTCCTTATCCAATCAATAGATCGCTTAGTCTTTAAGACACTCAATACCGAACAACGACAAGAGCTAATTAATAAGCTGGCTAAACAGTCTGCCTTTTACTACCAAGAAAACAAAGAAGATCGTATCGGTGAAGGCAATCATTGGAAGGCGTTTGTTAATACTTATAATCAACGCTCAAAAGATTATTCAGATTATGACTTTGTCGATAACGAGCCTGATTATCATTTTTTAAGATACTTTGCTGAAAAGGTTAAATTAGCAATGACAGATGTCGATGAAAAATGGATTGTGCAGCAAATGATTGAGATTCAAGCGCCAAAAGCCTTTAAAAAACTCAGCCAAAGTGTGGATGATTTAGTATCGGTCAA
>QOAH01000083.1 GCA_003978185.1 Candidatus Thioglobus sp. | reverse complement strand
CTTGGCGTACTTCTAAGTGCGTTATTAGCAATATAGTTTAAGCCACCCCATGGTCTAATTTGTTGATCAATTGCGTTACTTCTTGCTTGTGTAATATCCATGTTATCTTCCTATTTCTTTTTTGGTGGTAATAAATCAGTAATGGTACCTTCCGCCATTTCAGTGGCAAAAGCGGTTGTTTCAGAAAGGGTTGGGTGTGCGTGAATGGTGAGTGCAATGTCGCTCATATCGCAGCCCATTTCAATCGCGAGTGTTGCCTCGGCAATTAACTCACCAGCATTAGTGCCACAAATTCCCATCCCTAGTATGCGGCCTGTTTTAGCTTCAAATAAAGCTTTAGACATGCCTTCGTTACGGCCAATACTTAGGCTTCGACCCGAAGCAGCCCAAGGGAATACGCCTTTTTCATAAGCGATGCCTTGTTCTTTGAGCTCTCTTTCGGTTTTACCTGTCCAAGCGACCTCAGGATCGGTGTAGGCAACTGATGGAATTGTGAGTGCATCAAAACCAGATTTGTGCCCACAGATAACTTCAGCGGCTACTTTAGCTTCATGTACTGCCTTGTGCGCTAACATCGGCTGACACACAATGTCACCAATTGCAAAAATATGATTAATATTAGTGCGCATTTGTTTGTCTGTTGGGATAAAACCCCACTCATTTACATTAACACCGGCTTTGTCAGCATCAATTAACTCTCCATTTGGAGAACGACCAATTGAAACTAATACTTTGTCAAAGGTATCTGTTTCTGGTGCTTTTTTACCTTCGAAGTTAACTTTGATGCCGGCATCAGTTGCTTCCATTTTGGTTACTTTGGTATTAAGATAAATTTCCTTATATTGTTTTTTGATACGCCTAGCCAGTGGGGTAACTACATCTTTATCAGCGCTGGCAATTAACTGATCAGCTAATTCGACTACGGTAATTTCACTACCTAACGCGTTGTAAACGGTTGCCATTTCTAGGCCGATAATACCACCACCAACGATTAGTAAACGTTCAGGCACATTGTCTAACTCGAGTGCATCGGTAGAGTCCATGACACGCGGATCATCAAACGGGAAGGCTGGAATTTTGGTAACACGTGAACCGGCTGCAATAATACAATGTTCAAACTCAATCACCTCGTCTGAATCATCAATGGCGATTTGGTTGGCTGAAATAAATTTACCGTAACCCGTAATCACTTGCACTTTTCTAGCCTTGGCCAAGGCCTTGATGCCACCAGTCAGTTTACTGACAATGTCATCTTTATTGGCACGTACACCATCAATGTCAATTGTAGTCTCACCAAAAGTAATACCAAGGTGTGAAGCTCCTGCAGCTTCGTTAATCACTTGTGCAGTATGAAGTAGTGCTTTTGAAGGAATACAGCCAACATTTAAACAAACACCACCTAAGTTTTCATAGCGCTCAATCAGCACCACTTTTTTGCCTAAATCAGCGGCGCGAAAAGCGGCAGTGTAACCACCAGGACCAGAACCAATAACAACAACTTGCGTCTTAATCATAAAAGGATCTCTCTAATATCTTGCAAGATTGAATTCAAATCTGCCATGAAGCGACCACCTTGTGCACCATCAATGACGCGATGGTCATAGGATAAAGCCAATGGCAACATTAAGGTTGGTACAAAATTTTTGCCATCCCAAATTGGTTTGGTTTGTGAGCGTGATACACCCAAAATCGCCACTTCTGGCGCATTTACAATTGGGGTGAATTGCGTACCACCAATACCACCTAAACTTGAAATGGTAAAGCCAGCACCTTGCATATCACCAGGTTTGAGTTTGCCATCACGAGCTTTAGCAGAAGTCTCAGCCAGTTCGGTAGCTAAGTCACTGAGTGATTTTTGGTCAACATCGCGAATCACCGGAACTACCAAGCCATTTGGTGTATCCATGGCAATGCCCAAATTAAAGTATTTCTTAATGATTAGGTTTTCACCCGATTCATCTAAAGCAGAATTAAAGCGCGAGTGTTGCTTTAAGGCTTGAATCACAGCTTTCATGATAAAGACCAGCGGTGTTAATTTCACCCCTTTGGCCTTTTGTTCTTGTCTGAAAGTTTCCATTTGATCAATATTAACTTCATCAAATTGAGTGACATGTGGAATATTGAGCCAACAAGCGCTTAGATGCTTACCTGAAAGTTTGTTAATCCTTGATAGCGGTTGAAGTTCAGTTTCGCCAAATTTAGAAAAATCAATCACCGGCACTTTAGGAATTGCACTGCCTGTACCACCTGAAGTAACGATCTGTTTAACGTAACCTTTAAGGTCTGTGTCTAAAACACGGCCTTTTTGCCCAGTACCAGTGACCTTGGATAAATCAACGCCTAATTCCCTAGCCAGTTTTCGAATTGAAGGTGAGGCATGAGAATCGCCCGCTGGCACATTGGAGACAGATTCATTGGTGTTTTCTGTTGGTGCAGGCGCTATTACTGTAGCTGGTTTGGTGGGAGCCGGAGCGCTAGGAGCTTCTTTTACAGTTGCCTCAGCTTTAGTGGCGCCACTACTTTGCATTTCAAGTATTAAATCACCTAACTTCAGTTTATCGCCCAAATTAATATTGATATTGCTGACCGTGCCAGAAACTGGTGTTGGAATCTCCATTGAAGCCTTATCGCTCTCAAGAGTAATAATAGAATCTTCCTCGTTTAGTTCATCGCCAACAGATACTAAAATTTCAATCACTTCAACTTCGTCAAAATCACCAATATCGGGCACCACCACAGGCACTATTTTTGTGCTTGTTTCTGCTACTGGTTCACTAGATTCTTCTTCTTCAATTGTACTTTCTTCAGATTCTTGAGTGATTTCCAGGCTGATTAGTGAATCACCTTGTTTGATTTTGTCGCCAATGTTGATATTAATTTGTGTCACTGTACCAGCAAATGGTGAGGGGATTTCCATTGATGCTTTATCACTTTCTAGAGTCATTATGCTATCATCTGCTGCTATTGTGTCGCCAACAGATACTAAAATCTCAATAACTTCAACTTCGTCAAAATCACCAATATCGGGAAGTTCAATGTTTTTAATGCTTGACATGGTCAGTATATTAATGCAATTTTAAAGATGATAATTATCGCAAATATAGTTGATAAAAGGGGATAAATGTTAAAATGTTTTGCACCGTCAGACTGTATGATAAAAAACTGAAATTTCATTTGATTATTTAAGGCATTAAAATTCTATGCAAGTGGCATTGTCAATCAAGAACTTACAAAAAATTTACGCTAACCAATTACATGCACTCAAGGGTATTGATCTACAGGTTGAACAAGGTGATTTTTTTGCGCTTTTAGGCAGTAATGGTGCAGGAAAAACCACTGCCATTGGCATTATCTGTGGCTTACTTCACAAAACCCATGGCAGTGTTAAGATATTGGGGTTGGATCAAGATACACATGAAAATGAGGTTAAAAGCCTAATTGGTTTAATGCCTCAAGAGTTCAATTTTAATTTTTTCGAACCGGTTGAAGAGATTTTGATTAATCAAGCAGGTTTTCATGGTATTAAAAAATCAACGGCCAAGGCACGATCCGATATATTATTGAAGAAAATGGAGCTTTGGGATAAACGTTTGGATATGGCAAAGTCTTTATCTGGGGGTATGAAGCGTCGTTTGATGCTAGCTAGAGCGCTCATCCACCAACCCAAGATTCTAATTTTAGATGAACCTACCGCAGGTGTTGATGTTGAGATTCGTCGTTCTATGTGGGCGTATCTTAAAGAGCTCAATAGTGAGGGCATGACCATTATTCTCACCACGCATTATTTGGAAGAGGCAGAATCTTTGTGTCGTAACATTGCTATTTTGAATGAAGGTGAGGTAGTTGAACAAACTAGCATGAAAAAACTGCTAGCCAAGGTTTCACATCAAGTGTTGATTTTGGAAAGTTCGAGCGTATTGCCAAAAAATATTGCACAGGAGAAATTTACTTGTGAGCGATTGGATGATTATTCTTTACAAGTAGTGCTCGAAGCCGATACTAATATAACCGATGTATTACAAAATCTATCTAACCAAGGTGTAAGCGTTGATCATGTTCGTAGTGCTCAGAATCGTCTAGAGACGTTATTCTTGTGTTTAACTGCAAAGGACGATTGATATGTGGATTGCTTACAAAACTATTGTTATTAGAGATGTTTTGAGATTTTCTCGTATTTGGGTGCAGACCATCTTCCCGCCAATTATTACGACAACATTGTACCTATTAATCTTTGGTGGGCTGATGGGGGAGCG
>QOAH01000150.1 GCA_003978185.1 Candidatus Thioglobus sp. | reverse complement strand
ATTCTGCCTGATTCTAAAGCAGATTTACTGCTTTTTGGTAATGCTGAGCGCGCCGTGGTTGAGGTTGCACATCGGGTTGCAGCGGGTGAAGATATTAAGAAAATCACTGATATTCGTGGTACGGCTTATATGCGACAAGGCATTCCTGAGGGTTGGACAGTGCTAGATTCAAGTGAAATTGATGCTGACAAGAGTCTAGTTCATCCACAAACAGACCCTTATGCAGACACATCTGCCAAAGATAAGCAAGGTTGTGGCGATAAGAATAACCAGGACAAGCCTAGTAAAATTGACCCCAATCAGGGCGCGGTGCAAGTTATCGATTTTGACCACCGTACTAAGGGTTTGAAGCGAGAAATTACGGTGATCCGCCTACCTTCTTTTGAACAAGTAGCAACAGATCGCTATCTATATGCGCATACGTCACGTGTCTTTCATCTAGAAACAAATCCAGGTAATGCTAGAGCTTTAGTGCAGCGCCATGGTCAGCGCGATGTCTGGTTAAATCCGCCGCCAATCCCCTTGTCAATGGAGGAATTTGATAGCGTTTTTGAATTACCTTATACGCGCAAACCGCATCCTGCTTATGGCAAGCTGAAAATCCCTGCCTTTGATATGATTCGTTTTTCAATTAATATTATGCGAGGTTGTTTTGGTGGCTGTACTTTTTGCTCTATTACCGAGCATGAAGGGCGCATTATTCAAAGTCGCTCTGAAGATTCAGTGATTCGTGAAATTGAAACCATCCGTGATACAGATGAAGAATTTAAAGGCAATATTTCTGATCTTGGTGGTCCAACGGCTAATATGTATCGCCTACAATGTAAAGATCCTAAAATAGAAACCGCTTGTCGTCGCCTTAGCTGTGTCTATCCTGGTATTTGCCCAAATCTAGGAACAGACCATAAGCCACTGACTAAATTGTACCGACGCGCACGCAAGTTAAAAGGTGTTAAGCGTATTTTTATTGCTTCAGGTTTACGCTATGACTTGGCTGTTCGGGATCCGGAATACATTAAAGAATTGGTTACTCATCATGTAGGCGGGCGTTTAAAAATTGCACCTGAGCATACCGAAGAGGACACATTATCAAAAATGATGAAGCCAGGTATTGGTGCTTATCATCAATTTAAAAAACTGTTTGATCGTTATTCTAAGCAGGCAGGAAAAGAGCAATATTTAATCCCTTACTTTATTTCCTCCCACCCGGGTACCAGTGATGAGGATATGTTAAATCTAGCGCTTTGGTTAAAACGTAATAACTTCAAGCCTGATCAAGTGCAAGCCTTTATTCCTACGCCTTTGGCGATAGCTTCTGCTATGTATCATACTGAGTTAAATCCACTGAAGAAAATTACCCGACACTCAGAATCGGTAAAAACCCCGCGCAGTGGACAACAACGAAAATTACATAAAGCTTTTTTACGCTATCATGATCCTGAAAATTGGGATGTATTACGAAAGGCGTTAAAGCAAATGAGGCGCAGTGATTTAATAGGTAGTGGGGAGGAGTGTTTAGTGCCTTATGCTAGAGCAGGCAATGCACCAAAAATAAAACCTTCACGAAGAAATAACAACGACTTTCATCAT
Organism: Candidatus Thioglobus sp.; assembly: GCA_003978185.1. The sequence continues at coordinate 3,344 of QOAH01000150.1, read as the reverse complement.
CGTATTTCTGTAAACAAGGCAAAGAAGTATAAGAGGAAATAAATAGATATTTTTTTGAATGAAAATATCTATAGTGACAACCATTCAGTGCTGAAGGGTGAACAAATGTCTTGCGCTTTAAAGCACAACTTAGTGTTGAGACTATCTAAATGTCACTGGATCTAGTAACGGATTTTTTTTGATTGAACTACTAGAAAATGAATTGGGGTAGTTTTAAACGATTGGATTTATCGGTGCCAGTCATGTTCGCGTTTAATTTGATTAAACCTGTGTTCACTTTCTCGCACTCTTTGCATCATTTGCTGGGTTCTTTGTTCATACCATTCATAAGGTTTAACCTTGTCATTAAGATTGCTACAACATGATGAGCCTTCAATCACTGGAAAGCTGTGAGTAGTATTTGGAGATGCGTAGAGTGTTGAGCTAATTAGTATTACGATTGTTGAGAGAACTTTTAATATTGTATATTTCATTTTACAATGGTATTGACAAGATGATTTATGAGTCAATATACACCTTAAAAAATGAAACGGTGTGCTTTTTAAAAGCTAAACACTGCTGAGTCGAGTAACAGCCTGCTCGATATTATCCATACTAGTGGCAAATGAGAGGCGTACATAGCCAGGCGCACCAAAAGCTGAGCCTGGCACTAAGGCGATATTAAGTTTTTCTAAACAATAAGTTGAGAATTCGACATCATCTTTTAGCCCTAGGCGTTTAATCAAGCCTGTAACTCTAGGGAAGGAATAGAATGCACCTTGTGATCTTGGGCATTCAACACCGTCAATGGCGTTTAGCGCATTAACGATATACTCATGACGTTCTTCGAACGCAGCCACCATGGTACCGATAATACTTTGATCGCCATTCAGTGCTTCTAATGCCGCAGCTTGGGCGATAGAGCACGGGTTAGAGGTTGACTGACCTTGAATCTTTTTCATGGCCTTAATGATGATCTCTGGGCCTGCACCATAACCAATGCGCCAGCCTGTCATCGCGTAACCTTTGGAAACGCCATTAAGGATGATAGTGCGATCTTTAAGTGAAGTGTCAGCCATGACAATATTGATAAAGTCATCATTGCCCCAGCGGATGTGCTCGTAGATATCATCGGTGATAATCAATACATGAGGATGATTTTTTAGCACATTGGCCAGTGCCAGTAATTCAGCTTTTGTGTAAACCGCGCCAGTAGGGTTGGAAGGGCTGTTCATCACAAATAATTTAGTATTGTTGTTAATACTAGCTTCTAATTGTTCTGGGGTGATTTTGAAATCTTGTTCTAATCCAGTTTCTACGATCACAGGTGTGGCATTAGCCAAAATTACCATGTCAGGGTAACTAACCCAGTAGGGCGCTGGAATGATAACTTCATCACCTTCATCTAGTGCTGCCTGGCAGAGGTTGTAAAACACCTGCTTACCACCCGACGACACCATGACTTCAGTGGCAGAGTAGTCTAGGTTGTTCTCACGCTTAAATTTATCGATGATGGCATTTTTAAGATCTGGTGTACCGTCAACAGCAGTGTAGCGCGTTTGCCCGTTTTTAATGGCGTCAATGCCAGCTTGTTGGATATTTACTGGTGTATCAAAGTCAGGTTCGCCTGACCCCATTGGTACAATTTGAATGCCCTGAGCTTTGAGTTCATTGGCTTTGGCGGTAACGGCAAGTGTGGCTGAAGGTTTTACTTTTCCAACCCGATCCGAAAGAATTGTCATTGTCTTTTAAATTGTTTAAAATCGAAGGTTTTATGTTAATGAAAAATCACACGTAGTGGGTAAAAAATTTCAACTAGAATCGCAATTTTCTCCAACTGGAGACCAACCAAAAGCTATTAAAGCTTTAGTGGATGGCGTGAATGCAGGTGAGAAGTTTCAAACACTGCTTGGTGTGACGGGATCGGGCAAGACATTTACCTTGGCTAATGTGATTAAACAGACCAAGCGTGCCAGTTTGATTATGGCACCTAATAAGACACTAGCAGCGCAATTGTATAGTGAGATGAAAGAATTTTTCCCACACAATGCAGTGGAATATTTTGTATCCTATTATGATTATTATCAGCCAGAAGCCTATGTGCCGGCGAGTGATACTTATATTGAAAAAGATTCATCGATCAATGAACAAATAGAGCAGATGCGCTTGTCTGCCACTAAGGCTTTGCTTGAGCGTGATGATGTTATTATCATTGCCAGTGTTTCAGCAATTTATGGCTTAGGTGACCCAGACAGTTACATGCAAATGCTATTGCATCTGAGTGTGGGTGAGGTGACCAATCAGCGAGAAATACTCTCGCGCTTATCGCAAATGCAATATACACGTAATGATGTCACTTTGATGCGCGGGCATTTTAGAGTTAAGGGCGAGGTGATTGACATCTTCCCGGCAGATTCTGAAGAGCGGGCCGTGCGTATTGAGATGTTTGATGATGAGATCGAGGCGATTTATTGGTTTGATCCACTAACCGGCGAAAAGCTGAAATCTATGCAGCGCATTACCATTTACCCGCAAAAACACACTACGTTACTCCTAAGTCTAAAATTCTTAATAGCTTAGATGATATCAAGGCTGAGCTTAAAGTGCGACGTAAAGAATTGCTATCAATGAACAAATTAGTAGAAGAGCAGCGCTTAACTCAGCGTGTACAAATGGACATTGAGATGATGCGTGAATTGGGCTATTGTAACGGTATTGAAAATTATTCACGTTATCTGTCCGGTAGAAGGCCTGGTGAGGCGCCACCAACATTGATGGATTATTTACCTGATAACGCATTGGTGATTTTGGATGAGTCACATGTAACGGTTAGCCAAATCGGTGGCATGTATAAAGGTGATCGAGCGCGTAAAACCACGTTGGTTGAGTACGGCTTTCGCCTACCCAGTGCGCTAGATAATCGACCATTGAAATTTAATGAATTTGAAGATCGTGCACACCAATGTATTTTGGTGTCAGCCACACCGGCAGCTTATGAGCTAGAAGTGTCGAATGTAATCGCTGAACAAGTGGTTAGACCTACCGGATTGCTCGACCCTGAAATCGATATACGTCCAGTAGACACCCAAGTAGACGATTTACTCAGCGAAATACACAAATGTGTGAAAGTGGGTGAGCGTGTGTTGGTGACTACTTTGACCAAAAGAATGTCTGAACAGCTGAGTGATTATCTGAATGATCATGGCGTTAAAGTGCGTTATTTGCATTCTGATATCGATACCGTCGAGCGAGTAGAAATTATTCGTGATTTACGTCTTGGCGTGTTTGATGTATTAGTGGGGATTAACTTGCTTCGAGAAGGTTTGGATATTCCTGAAGTATCATTGGTGGCAATTTTAGATGCG
>QOAH01000142.1 GCA_003978185.1 Candidatus Thioglobus sp. | reverse complement strand
ATACAGTTCAACTGCACGATTAAAATCTTTTTGAACACCTTCACCCATCAAATACAAAGTGGCTAAATTATATTGCGCTTCCGCATGATCCTTATCTGCTGCTTGTTGGTACCAATACAGTGTTTGAGTTAAATCATGTGGTACTTGCTCGCTGTTTCGATAAATCACGCCCACTAAAAACTGCGCATCAATATCTCCTTGTTTAGCAGCCATCACTGCCCATTTTAACGATTCGAAATCATCTTTTTTCCTAACCAAATCACCGAGATAATATAACTCAGCTAAGCGATATTGGGCAGCAACTAAGCCTTGATCAGCAGACTTTTCATACCAAGTAATCGCTCTCGCTGAATTGATCTTGTTCTCTAAAAAATCTGCTAAATCATATTGTGCTTTTGGGTCGTATTGTTGTGCTGCCTTAATGTACCAATGTTGTGCCAATATTAAATCTTGATCAACCCCTTGGCCAGTTTCATACATTTTAGCCAAACTTGATTGGGCTTTACCGTAGCCAAGTTGAGCAGATCTTTCATGCCAATAATAGGCTTTATCGTAATCAACCTCTCCTGTCTCACCATTTTGATAAATTAAAGCCAGTACGTGTTGGGCAACAACAAAATCTTGCTGGGCAGATTTTTGATACCATTGCATGGCTTCGTTCATATCTCTATCAATGCCAATACCTTGATGATAATAATTGGCTAAACGAAATTGAGCATTCGCATACCCTTGCTCTGCAACCTGGGTATACCAATAGAAAGACAATCTTAAGTCTTGTTTAACGCCAATTCCACCATGATACATATTGGCCAAACTAAATTGCTCTCTTGCATTGCCACTTTTGGCAGATTTTTCTAATCTGGTTAATAATTGTGTAGGCGATAATGTTGATTCAATCTGACTAAAGCTCTGTTTGACAGTCTTATAGCCATCTTTAGGCTGTAATATTTGCAATGCTTGTACAGGCAAACTTAACAATAGCAATAGAAGAATAGTTCGAACCATAAGCTTTTTCAAAATTAAATTAGTAACTAAAAACATCATCATAAACCATTTTAAAGGGATTCTAATTAATTTGCGACAATAATCGATTTATACCAATGGCCACGCCTGAGCATTGTGGCAATGAGTCAGATAAGCTTAGTAAAAAATCTTCATTAAGGTCGACCGAAGTTTTACCCAAGGTGGAACGCTTATCGATTTCACTCACAAAACAACACCGATAAGCGCTAGCCTCTTGCAATTCATCATAACCATTGGCAATTTCCACCCCATTCATATACAGCTCAAATCGGTGCGATACCTTACCTTCCACTATTGCCAAAGCAGATTGTACGGCTGGATAGTCATAAATAAAACATAAAGGAAGGTCTTTTAATTTTGGCTCAATCAAATGCGTAAATAACAAAATCTGCAAATCTTCAATCCACTCAAAATCTGTACTCAGGCTATGTGTCTTAGCAATAACCTTTAACGATGCAAAGTCAGTATTGAGAATGTCAATATCACCATATTCAAAAAAAGCTTGTGCATAAGACAGCTTGTTCACTCGATACTCAATGCCTAATGTTTTTAACAGCTGAACAATATCATCCATCAACTGGTGAATATCAAAACCTAGACGATAATATTCAAGCATTGTGAACTCGTTAAAGTTCTGAGAACCTTGCTCATTGTCACGAAATACTTCACAGATTTGATAGATATCGCCACTACCATTTGCCAAGAGCCTCTTCATCTCTAACTCGGGAGAAGTATGTAAATATTTTGTAGATTTAGCATTAATGTCTTGATTGACAGTTGTTGAAATACTGTCAATATAGATATCAGTCGTCGGGTTATTGAGCAATAGAGGTGTTCGAACCTCTAAAACGTTGTGGTCGTTAAAATAACGTCGAATTTTTTGTAAAAAGTCGCTGTATTTTTTAAGATCTTCCCGCATATTCATTTGTGCGTGTATCCACTTTTACTTTTTCACCAATACTGATAAATAATGGCACTTGAACCACTACACCTGTATTCATCGTGGCTGGCTTGCCACCAGTTCCAGCAGTATCACCTTTAAGGCCAGGGTCAGTATCCACCACTTCAAGTATTACATGATTAGGCGGCGTCACTGAAATTGGATTGTCATTCCAAAGTGTTACCACACACATGTCTTGTTCTACCAAATAACCCCTAACATCATCCATGGCATCATCATTAATCAGATATTGCTCAAAAGTATCTGGATCCATAAAATTCCACTCACTACCGTCATTATATAAATATTGCATATCCAATTCCATCACATCGGCACCTTCTACAGATTCACCAGATTTAAACGTCTTTTCTAAGGTTTTGCCTGTGATTAAGTCTCTCAACTTGACTTTATTAGAGGCTTGGCCTTTTCCAGGCTTACGAATCTCATTACTGATAATTGAGCAAGGATTGCCATCTAGCATTAATTTCAAGCCATTTTTGAATTGACTGGTAGAGTAATTTGCCATTTTTTTAAGTATTAAGTGTAAAATTCAAGCATCTTATTTTACGCACTTTTTCATGCATATACACGAATACCAAGCCAAATCCTTATTCAGACAATTCAATATTCAAACGCCTGAAGCAGTGCTTATTGATAGCGTGTCTCAAGCTGGTGACGCTTGTGCATCATTGGGTGGTGAACTTTGGGTTGTTAAAGCGCAAGTGCATGCAGGTGGGCGTGGTAAAGGTGGCGGTGTTATTTTATGTCGCTCAACTAACGAAGTTGAAAATGCTTGCAATAGCTTGTTCGGTTCAAACTTAATAACACCACAAACGGACGCTAAAGGTTTGCCTATTCATCAACTACTAATTGAAGGTGGGCAGAATATTGAACGTGAACTTTACTTGGGCTTATTGGTTGATCGTCAAACCCAAAAGATTACTATTCTGGCCTCAACTGAAGGTGGTATGGATATTGAAAAAGTGGCTGCTGAAACGCCGGATAAAATTATCAAATTTGGAGTTGATCCACTCGGTAGTTTAAATATCCAAGACTGTACCACCATTGCATCACAACTTAAACTTGAAGGTGAATTGGTTGATCAATTCACTAAAACGTTATTAGGCTTGTATGAAATATTCACCACTAAAGATGTGAGTCTGATTGAAATAAACCCACTGATTACGACGGAAGAAAATAACTTGCTGGCGCTCGATGGAAAAATTGATTTTGATGATAATGCACTCTATCGCCATGATGATATTGTTGAACTGCGTGATACCTCGCAGGAAGATCAAAAAGAAAATGAAGCCAGTGAATACCAACTGAACTATATTTCGCTCGATGGAACAATTGGTTGTATGGTGAATGGCGCAGGTTTGGCTATGGCGACTATGGATCTGATTGAACACCATGGCGGCTCACCTGCTAATTTTTTAGATGTAGGTGGTGGTACAACAGCTGAACGTGTTGCTAAGGCTTTTGAATTAATTCAAACTGAAGACAATGTTAAAGCTGTTTTAGTGAATATTTTTGGTGGCATTGTTCGTTGTGATTTAATCGCTGAGGGCATCTTACAAGCTATCGAAAAGGTCGGTTTAACTTTGCCGATTATGGTGCGTTTAGAAGGTACCAACGCAAAACAAGGTTTGGCATTATTAGATGAATCAGAGTATGACATTGCTACTGAAGCAGACCTTACACAGGCGGCCATCAGAATTGTGGCTTTGTCAAAAGGGGGCTCGGCATGAGCGTACTAATCAATAAAGATACTCGAGTTATTACTCAGGGTTTCACTGGTAAACAAGGTACTTTTCACTCTGAACAATCGATTGCCTACGGTACACAATTTGTTGGCGGTGTTACACCCGGTAAAGGCGGACAAACTCACTTAGGGTTACCCGTGTTTAATTCAGTAAAAGAATCCATGAATGAAACTGGTGCGGATGCCACCATGATCTACGTGCCACCACGTTTTGCTTACGCTTCAATCATTGAAGCGATTGAAGCTGAAATGCCAGTGATTGCTTGTATTACCGAAGGCATTCCAGTACAAGATATGCTTAAAATAAAAGCGATTTTAAAAGACTCAAATTCAACATTAATTGGCCCCAACTGCCCTGGTGTAATTACACCTGATGAGTGTAAACTCGGCATCATGCCAGGCAATATCCACCAAGCAGGTAGTGTTGGTGTGGTTTCTCGTTCGGGCACACTGACTTATGAAGCAGTACATCAAACCACGCAAGCAGGGCTTGGACATAGTACTTGTATTGGTATTGGTGGCGACCCGATTCAAGGCATGAACTTTATTGACTGCTTAGAATTATTCGAAGC
>QOAH01000002.1 GCA_003978185.1 Candidatus Thioglobus sp. | reverse complement strand
GTTTCCGTTCGACTTGCATGTGTTAAGCATACCGCCAGCGTTCAATCTGAGCCAGGATCAAACTCTTCAGTTTAATTCTAACTATTTAGAACATTGGCAACACTTATAAATAAGTGCGCTTTGCGTTCAATTTTTTTAAAAGCTGATTTGCTTTTTTGTTTTTTCGAAAAAATCACAAATAAATGCAATTCCTTCGTGTGCACTGCACATTTTATTGTACAAGTGCCCACACAAGTTGTTTGATATATTTTTAAAGAGCTACCGCGTCCAGAAACTTTTATTTTTCTGTCTCGGTGAAAGGAGTGAATTATACGTAGAATTTTTTGTGCGTCAAGCACTATTCTTCTTTTTTTATTAATTAATTTGCAGAGAAGAAATTAAGGCTGTAATTTATCCTCAGATACCGCTCTGTTCAGCCATTCATCGATTTGATCAATATCAACAATATCTCTTTGATTGTTAATCATTTCTAGGTCGTTATCATTCCAACCTTTAATGCCTAACTTGAGTGAACGTACCTGCTCAAACCCCATTTTCTGCATTGTCAGTGCCGCTAGTACGCTGCGACTACCTGAACGACACACTACGACAATATTCTGGTCTCTTGCTTGCGCTAATGCTGGAACTGTATCATCATAGTTCCAAACACAGGCACCTTCTAATACGCCTCTAGGCACGTGGAGTGAGCCCTTAATATGCATCATCTCATATTCGTCTAACTCTCTGATGTCTAATACAATTAATTTAGGGTCCTGCTCTATTTCTTCTTCTAAATCCCAGGGTAGTACTTCATCTACTGAAGCTAATGCTTTAACAACAAGTCTTTGATATCCATCCATTGTCTTTATCTGCAATAACCTTTTTCGGTGATCAATACCGCCACTTCCACCCTAGAGCTGAGCGAGAGTTTTTTCAAAATTGATTTCACATGTAATTTAACCGTTCCGTCAGAAATACCTAACTCGCGAGCAATTACCTTATTACTATAGCCGTGCGCCACCTGACAAGCCACCTCTTTTTCTCTATTAGTGAGCGAGTCAAAGGTCGCTTCATTATCGGTTAGCTCGTTTCTAAGCACCTTGGCCAATACATGAGTCATATCTTGTGCCACTATAATAGAACCTGTTACTATTTCCTTTAAAGCATTGACCAACTCATCAGGATCCATGTCTTTTAATAAGTAGCCTTGGGCGCCGTATTTAAGGCAATCACGCAAATCAAGCTCTTCAGTACTGGTAGTTAACATCACAATCGGGGTCTGTTCGTCTTGTTCTTTTAACGCCTTTAATACTTCAATCCCTGACATCGTAGGCATGCGTAAATCTAATAGGATAATATCTAGCGATAAGGTGGGGATTTCTTCTAAACCTTGCTCAGGCGAAGCGGCTGCTTTAGCGTGAATCTTTCTTGATTCTAATAAGGAGATTAATCCATTACGAAATAAAGCATGATCATCAATAATATAAACCTTCATGATGACTCCTTAAACGAAACAATCACACGAGTACCTTCGTCAACTTCAGATTCAATCTCAATACTGGCACCCATTTGACTCGCTCGCTCTTTCATAATATTCATGCCAATATTATTCCCCATTACTTCAGTATCAAACCGATCTTTTTTAAAGCCAACGCCATCGTCCTCGATCAACAACTGACAATTAGGCTCAGCTGAGAGCAAAATTCGTACATTGCGCGCCTTAGCATGCTTGCGAATATTAGACAATGCCTCTTGAGTAATACGCATGATTTGCATTTCTGTTTCTGGTGGAATATTAAGCTTACCTTCTATATGTAGATAAGTGGCCACACCTTCTTCGGTTTTAAATCGATTAACCAAATTTTCTAATGATACCTCAATGCCTTTAGGGTCAAGTGGCACACGGAAATTACACATTAACTCTCGTAATTCTTGATTGGCCTGAGTAATGTTAAACTGCAAACTAGCTATCTTATCGCTCGCCTCAGCTTCAGCACCTTGTTTGAGCATGTCATCTAAAACGGTCACTTGTAGTTTTAAGCTATAGATTGTTTGCGCCAAAGAGTCGTGGATCTCCTGTGATAACAACAGGCGTTCTTGTGAAAGCACCATACGTTTAGTCTCTTCATCGAGCCTTGCCCTGTCAAGTGCAATGGCGATATTGTCTGCAATTGATTCTAATAATGCACGCTCATCAAAGGCCAATGATGGCTCAGTATCAAAGAATAAATTAAACACGCCTAGGGTTTTTCCGTGGTATCTTAGTGGAATAAAAATCGTACCGACATTGGCTTTAGCTTCAGATTGGTTGCCCACACACTTAGCGCAAGTATGTACACTAAACTGCACGTTGATATCTTGCGCCATGGCTACTTCGCCACAGAAACAATCGCTACTAAGTACGTCAGTTATTTGCCCCTGTTGATCAATCACGCCACGTTGGGCGACCAAATGTAACTCACCTCCATCGCTCAAACTACGCACCACACCAGAGGCGGCGCCAGTCATATTGACAAAGATATCTAAAAAGTGCTCAAATAATTCCTTAGTAGAATGCATTGAATTAAGTTTTGATGAAACGCCGTAGAGGGTTTCTAATGAGGCAGATTTCTTACTGAGACGCTGGATTTGCTTTTGCAAAATATCTTCCATGTCGTCATATAGGTATTGATTTTCTTCAACTAGATGATTGATTGCAGTTGCTACTGGCTGGAATGTGGTTTTTTGTTCATCATTAAGGCGTGCACCTTGGTCAACATTATAATCATTGACCCATTTTTGTAAATCGTTAAACGGTAATAAAAAATCTTTACGAATCGCAAGATATAAACCCAAATAAACCAATAAAATTAATACCACCAAGGCGACATCCAGTACATTAGGCGATTGATAAACCAATACTACTTCACTAACCAATAAGGGCGACAAAGCAATGGTAACCAATAAGTAAAAATAAAATTTTGCTTTAATACCCATATATATCAATTATTTACCAATACAGAAGGATGAGAAGATTTCACCCAACAAGTCATCTGATGAAAACTCACCAGTGATACTACCTAAGTATTGGGCAGCTTGGCGCAAATCTTCAGCGACCAACTCGCTGGCACTGTTGTTAAGCTGATCTAGTGCATGACGGGTTGAATCTAGGGCAGATTCTAGAGCGATAATATGACGCTTTCTGGCTAACAATACACCTTCACCAGTATCACTTAGACCGGCAATACTTGAGAGCTCTTGTCTCAGCAAATCAATCCCTTGCGATTGTTTGGCTGAAAGTGATAATTGAGTTTGTTCATCGCTATGCGTTATGCCGGTTGATTCACCCGTTAAATCTACCTTATTTTTAATTAATATAATTGGCTTTCCCTCTATGCCACTTGGCAAAATCGACAAATCTGGTGCTTTATCCTGTGCGTCAAACACCATCAAAACCACATCAGCACGCTCAATCTCAGAATATGCTCTTTTAATGCCTTCTTGCTCTATCTTGTCTTCACTGATATGTAAGCCCGCAGTATCGATAATATTGAGCGGCATGCCATTGACATGTATGGTTTCCTTTAGGACATCACGCGTAGTGCCGGCGATATCTGTCACAATCGCACTGGGAACTTGGGTTAGTGCATTTAGCAAAGATGACTTGCCGGCATTGGGTTTGCCAGCAATGGCAATGGTTAGGCCCTCTCTGAGAATAGCACCTTGTTCAGCTGAACTTAAAATAGCTTGAATGTCACTTTCAATCTGCTCTACTTTTAATTTAACCTCACCGGAAGCTAAAAAATCAATTTCTTCATCAGAAAAATCAATGGTCGCTTCTACAAACACACGCAGATCAATCAATGCTTTTGTCAATGCATTCACTTGGTTAGAAAACTCACCGGATAAAGATCGGAGTGCCGAACGAGCAGACTGCTCGGAACTAGCATCAATAATATCGGCCACAGCTTCAGCTTGCACCAAATCCATCTTGCCATTAAGAAAGGCACGTTTTGAGAATTCACCTGGCTCGGCAGCAACTGCGCCTAATGCCAGCGCCGATTCTAACAAAGATCGCATTACCAGAATACCACCGTGGCCTTGGAGCTCAAGTACATCCTCACCGGTAAATGAATTAGGTCCTGGAAAAAATAAAGCCACGCCCTTGTCAATCTCAATGCCTTCTTGATTAAAAAATGAACCATAATGCGCATAACGTGCCTTGGGTATACGACCTAACATTTTTTGAGCGATTTCACCTGATTGTGGCCCTGATACACGTACCACGCCAATACCGCCTTGCCCTAAAGCGCTCGCTAATGCACAAATTGTTGTTGGTTTACTCATCCGTAAAATAATGGCTTAAATAATCATCGAAGCTTAAATTATCCGCTTGT
>QOAH01000005.1 GCA_003978185.1 Candidatus Thioglobus sp. | reverse complement strand
AAGTATATATGGACGAACACGCAAGCGATTATGCCTCAAGCCTTGAACGTTCAGATCTTAAATTATTATTGCTTTGTGTGATACTGGCGCTCACCTCTTGGACGGGATTGTGTCGCCTCATTCGTGCCGAAACCCTCAAGCTCTCAGAGCTAGAATTTATTCAAGCTGCCAAAGTGTTTGGTATTAGTAATATCAAAATTTTGTTTAATCATCTCATGCCTAATGTCATGCATTTGGTACTGATATCCATTGTGCTAGACTTCTCAGGCTTGGTACTGATCGAAGCGGTATTGTCCTATATTGGCGTCGGCGTAGATGCAACCACTATGAGCTGGGGTAATATGATTAACGCGGCACGTCTAGAACTCTCAACCGATCCAGTAGTATGGTGGCCATTAGCATCTAGCTTTATCTTTATGTTTATTTTGGTACTCAGTGCTAATCTATTTGCTGATCGCGTGCGTCAGGTGTTCGATCCAAAAGGAGACACAGATGTCTAAACCATTGCTCAGTGTTGAAAATTTATCAATCTTCACTAAATCACAAAAAATCGTAAAAGATATTAGTTTTGAAATTTACCAAGGTGAAATCTTTGCTCTAGTCGGTGAATCCGGCTCTGGAAAGAGTTTAACCGCCTTAAGTGTGGTTGATTTACTGGCAAAAAACCTTAAAAAGAGTGGAAAAATCACCTATAAAGGCACTGATTTAAGCCATTCTAAAAATATTCAAAATTTTCGTGGCGCTGAAATTGCCTTTATTTTCCAAGACCCAACCAATAGCTTAAACCCCATCATGACCATTGGCGAGCAAGTAGATGAAGTGTTGGCCCTGCATACCGATTTAAGCAAAAAACAGCGTAAAACGCGTATTTTAACGTTATTTGATCAGGTTGATTTGGACACCAGTATGCAAATGTATGCTCGTTATCCTCATCAAGTCTCTGGCGGCCAAAAACAACGAGTGATGATTGCCTGTGCGCTTGCTGGTGGTGCCAAATTACTGATTGCTGATGAGCCTACCACTGCGCTCGATGTCACCACACAAAAACAAGTGCTTGAGTTGTTACTTGATCTTAGAAAAAATCAGAAATTATCAATATTGTTGATTACCCACGACCTATCAGTGGTGAAACTGATGGCGGATAGGGTGGCAGTGATGCATCAAGGTAAAATTATTGAAAGTCGAGATAAAACCGAATTTTTTAAAAATCCAATTGAGGACTATTCCAAGGAGCTGTTGGTGACCTTGCCAAAAGGTAATCGATCTGGGGAATTTGGCGAAGTGCTAATTGACGGCAACAATGTTAAGGTTTATTTTCCAATTAAAACCGGCTTACTCCGGCGCACAACAGATTACGTTAGGGCTGTGGATGAAATTAACTTTACTTTACAACAAGGGCAGAATCTTGCTATTGTTGGAGAATCTGGCTCTGGAAAAACTACACTGGCCAAGGCCATTATGCGCCAGTTAGATCTGTACGAGGGAAGTTTAAGTATTAGTAATAAAGCTATTAGCACTTATGCACGCAAGGCGTATGCTGCCAAGGTACAAATTGTTTTTCAAAATGTCACCTCGAGCTTTAACCCGCGTATGCGTATCTCTCAAACCTTGCTAGAGGGTTTGCAAGTGTTAAATCCAACCCAAGCAACCCTGGGTTATATTGCCAATCTCTTACAAGAGGTTGAGCTTGATCCTGAACTCATGCACCGTTACCCGCACGAGCTTTCAGGTGGACAATTACAGAGACTATCCATCGCCAGAGCGATTAGTGTTAACCCGCAAGTAATTATCTGCGATGAACCTACTTCAGCTCTCGATGCCACGGTTAAAGTTCAGATACTAGATTTATTACTGCGTCTACAGCGTGAAAAAGGTGTGAGTTATATTGTCATTACCCACGATATTTCGATTGTAGATTATTTTGCTGATCATGTGATCGTTATGAAGCAAGGTAAGGCTTTAGAGAGCGGGTCTACGAATGAGATACTTAATAATCCTAAAAATAACTACACTAAAGCTCTCTTATCTTCAGTTTTAAGTTGATTTTGAACCTAAGGGTTGCAAAAAGTATATTAGGATGTTATAATATACACCTCATCAACCAAGAGGAAGTAAAATGAAAAAAATTATCACCGCCATGTCAATGGCTATCGTATTAACAAGTAGTAACGCTATGGCTCAAGAGGAATTTGGTTTGGGCTCAATTAGTAATTTCTTCTCAGAAATGAGAAACTCAATTGAAGAGGGTGTTACTAGTGCTTCTGATTCAATTGGAGAGGGTGTTACTAGTGCTTCTGATTCAATTGAAGAGAGTCTTACTAGTGCTTCTGATTCAATTAATGAAAGTACAACAGAAGTTCAGAACATTGATTTCTCACTTGACGCTATTAAGGCAGCAATCTTTGGCGAACCTGAAGTTGTAGAAAAGATTATCTATAAAGATAAGCCGGTAGAAGTAGTAAAAGAGAAAATTGTTTATCAAGATAAAATTGTTGAGAAGATTATCAAGGTACAACCTAAAGAAAGAAATTGTGTGACTAAGATTCACAAATTAGCTGTTCCAGCAGGTGAGTCAACAACAATAACAACTTGTACTGAATGGAAATAACCTCCATTTAGAATGATAAAAAAGCCGCTTTAAGCGGCTTTTTTATTGCCAAGTAAAATACTTATGATGAGTGATTATTGTAAAATCTCATCCCATTAAGACTTTAGGAGTAAGTAATGAGTAACAACTGTATTTTTTGTAAATTAAGAGATGAGCGTGTTATCTATGAATGCGAGCATACAAAAGCATTTATTGATACTTACCCCGCTTCACCTGGGCATACATTGATTATTCCTAAGCGCCATTTTGCAACGTATTTTGAAGCTACTGAAGATGAAATTCTGGCCATTGGTAAGGCGCTCAAAGCTGCTAAAAAAATACTTGATGAGGAATTTTCGCCCGATGCTTACAACATTGGCGTTAACAATGGTGAAGCTGCAGGGCAAAGTGTAATGCACTTACATGTGCACTTAATACCGCGATATAAAGGTGATGTTGAAGATCCAAAAGGCGGTGTGCGTTGGATTCTGAAAGACAAGGCTAACTATTGGGACAACAAAAGCTCAACCAAAAGAGTGACTTAGTCAGAAAAACACATAATTAAAAAATCGTTTCCCTGTTTTTGCTTTCTAATTAAATTAGGCGTATAGTTGAATTGAACTAATAGAAAAAATAGGAGACAGTATGAAAATAAAAAGCATGGTAATGGCTGTCACAACGGCAGTATCAGCGACTGGAACAGCCTTAGCGACTCAATCATGGGCGAAAGATTACACGCAATCAATGCACTTGCAAGCAAAGATTAGCACTCAGGTTGTGCAACCTTGGCACAAAGGTTATCAGCCAGAAGTTCAGACCTGGTCTAAGCTAAGTGGTCGTCAATTAAAGGGTGCGGCTAGAATGTATAACCACGGTATTAAAAGAGTATAGATAAGTTTTTACAATCGTAAATCGGGCTTATTTTTTTAGTTTGTTTTGTATGTGCATATTTTGTTGACTCAGGCTCGACAATAGAGGTGTGGGCATGGTGAATATTGAGCAACTGTTGTTAAAACCAAGTGCCTATCCTCATCATGTTGATGAGGTTGTACACGTTGAGACGCACATTTCTCACATCTTTTTAGCCGGTGAGTACGCCTATAAAGTTAAAAAACCACTTAACCTTGGGTTTTTAGATTTTTCTACGCTTGAGGCTCGCAGACACTTTTGTACTGAAGAGGTACGCCTCAACTCAAGACTAACAAGCGATATTTATATTGATGTTGTATCCATTGTTAGCAATGATGATCGAGTTTTCATTACTGATAAGCAAACTGACAAACACACGAACGTTGTTGAGTATGCTGTGCGGATGCACCGTTTCGATCATGAAATGGAGCTAGATAAACTACTTGAAAATCATTCTAAGCACTGGAAAGATGAGTGGTTAGATGAGCTCTGCATAACTGTGGCTAAGTTCCACTTAGATTCTGCTCGTGCTAAGATTAACTCAGGTCATGGTGAAGTCGATGTTATATTTTCATTCGCCCTTGAAAATTTCGTCCAGATTAAGCAACATTTACACAATCATCAGCATATTATCAAAACTTCTGAACAGCTCCAAGAATGGACCGCCTTACAAAAGAAAAGGCTTTCTGATGAGATTGGTTCAAGGCTGAAGAACGGGTTTATTCGGGAATGTCATGGGGATATGCATTTAGCGAACATGGTGTATTGGCAATCAAAGGTGCAAATTTTTGATGGTATTGAGTTTAGCGATGAGCTTCGATGGATCGATGTCATTAGTGAGGTGGCATTTTTAGTCATGGATTTGGAGAGTCGAGAGAG
>QOAH01000010.1 GCA_003978185.1 Candidatus Thioglobus sp. | reverse complement strand
CCTCAGGTTTATCTAATTCTAAAGTTCTGTGCCATACATCAAAAGTAGATTGATCGGTAATATGTGAATGCTTATCAGCAACACTGGCTAACATTTGCGAGGTAAAAAACGTTAGGTCGTCGTCTTCGCCACAACGCATTGAAGTGACATAATGCGCTGCTGCTGCTGCCACCGCTCTAGTATCTGCCTCTTCTGGGGATTCTTCAACCAGATGTTGTAGCATTGCCACGGTAATTTCTGGGTCGATTGGAAAAGTAATGCCCAGCCATAATGCATGCCCAAGTGCGACTAAAGCGTCTGGCCCCTCAGATAAAAACATCACATCACAGGCTTCAACAGCTAGTTCCCACAGTTCGTCTTCCTGCGCTAGATTAAAAGCAGTAAAGGCTTTTTCCCAAGCATCGGCACCTTTATAGCGCTCTACCTGGATACGGCCAATCTCTAATAAATTTTTAATTCTATCTTCAGCCGATGAGCCCTCACTTAAGCCCGCCAGTTGCGCTTCAAAATATTCTAATCTCGATTGTAGTTGCTCTTCATTAGCGTATACATCTTCGCCGTCATCGCCGTCAAAAATATCATGATCTTTGTTTAGATATTTAAATCCCATTTGTTATCCTCTAGTAAAACGCTGCTTCTAAACGGTCTTCCCAATTCTCTGGTGTATCGCCATAATCGGGCTTAACATCCATTTGAAAAAAACGCTCATCTGATGTTTTGGCAATGGCTTTAAGTGCAACAACCAAGCCTTCAAAATCATCAATTTGCGGATTTGCAATTATGACTTCACTTATTAGCAACATAGAAACCTACCGTTATTATTAAATGCTCTGTATTTTACACCGCAAAGCTTACAAATAGCCATGTGATAGTAAGGCTATGATTTTTTCAATGCTTTCTTGGCGGTCTTTTTAGCTGGTTTTTTTGTGGCTTTCTTTTTACGCTTAGCAGCCTTAGATTTGATTTTGCCAGAAATGGCTTTTTTACACTCTTCTAGAGTGAGTTCGCCTGGCTCTTTATCGCCAAATAATTTAGAGATAGTGATGTTCTTTTGGCCTTTGCCTTTTTTCTTGCCGTTCCAAATGTAAGGGCCAAAACGACCATTGAGAATTTGAATTTCAGAATCATCAAAGGTTTTGATAATACGTTCGGCATCAAACTTTTCTTTAGCGGCGATTAGCTCCAGTGCTTTTTCAAGTGTGACGTCTTCAGGAATATCCTCTTTCAAAGAGACATATTTCTTGCCATATTGTATGTAGGGGCCAAAGCGACCATAGTTAGCTTTAATAACACCAAAGTCGTCTGTTTCACCTACCGTACGTGGCATGTTGAATAGCTCTAATGCCTCGTCAAGGGTAATGGTTTCGATAACAAGGTTGCCACGCAGTGAAGCGAAGGCTGGCTTATCTTCATCATCTTTGTGGCCGATTTGTGCGAAAGGGCCAAAACGTCCAAAACGTACGCTGACCGGCTTACCGCTTTTCGGATCAGTGCCAAGATCTCGCATACCATGGGTCTCTTCTCGAGAAATATCATCTGCTGCTTCAATTTTTTCATGGAAAGGGCCATAAAATTCTTTGACCACACCCTGCCAAGCAACACCTTGATTGGCAATAGTGTCGAAGTCAGTTTCTAAGTTTGCCGTGAATTTGTAATCAACAATGTCGCCAAAGTGTTTAACCAAGAAGTCGGTCAATAAGTAAGCAACGCTAGTTGGAAAGAGTTTGTTTTTCTCAGCACCTGTATTTTCTATCGGCTCTGACTGCTCAACCTTACCTTCATTGATTTCAATAAGTTGGTACGCACGCTCTACACCTTCTCGCGTTTCTTTAGTGACATAGTTTCGGTCTTGAACGGTTGACACCATAGTGGCAAAAGTAGAGGGGCGACCAATACCCATTTCTTCAATTTTTTTAACTAGAGAAGCTTCAGTGTAACGTGGCTTAGCGCGTGAAAAACTTTCTCGCGCTGCAAAATTAACCAAGGTTAACTCGTCACCTTGGCTTAAATCAGGTAGTAATTTATCATCTGATGACAGGTAGTCATAAACACTTAAAAAACCTGGAAATACCAATATCTCGCCATTTGCGACAAAGGTTTCATCGCGATTAGAAATGTTGGTTTTAATCTGTGTTCTTTGTAATTTTGCATCACTCATTTGTGAAGCCAATGTACGCTTATAAATAAGCGCATAAAGTTTAGCCGCCTGATCCTCTAAACCATAGATCTCTGGCCTGGTTAAATCGGTTGGTCGAATGGCTTCATGCGCCTCTTGTGCGCCTGCATCTTTGGTCTTATAACGTCTAACTTGATGATAGTCTGAACCATAGGTTTTTTCAATCACGGCTCCAGCTGCCTCAATGGCTGTTTCTGAAAGGGTAAATGAGTCGGTTCTCATATAAGTAATTGAACCTTCTCGATACAAGCCTTGCGCCAGAGTCATGGTTTGTTTAACCGAAAAACCGAGTTTTTGCGAAGCCTCTTGTTGTAAAGTAGAGGTAATAAATGGGGGTTTAGGAGAGCGTTTAGAAGGTTTTTTCTCAATACTATTAACACTGAGTGTTGCGCCTAATAACGCATTGGCAAATTCAAGTGCTTCATCTTTTACTGCAAAATCTTTATCAAGTTTTGCTTCAATTAATTCACCTGCATCATTCACCAAATCGGCTTTGATTTTAAATGTGCTTTTAGCCGTATGGTCATTAATTTCTCTTTCTCTTTCAACCACTAAACGCACAACTGGCGATTGCACCCTGCCCGCTGACTTCGCGCCTGAAACTTTTTTCCACAGGACACCTGAAATTTCAAAACCCACCAAACGGTCAATAACGCGCCTAGCTTGTTGTGCATCAACAACATCAAAGTTCACTGTTCTTGGTTCTTGGATCGCTTTTGTGATTGCACCTTTAGTAATCTCGTGAAAAACAATACGCGGCGTATCTTTAGGCAAGTCTAATGCTTCTAATAAATGCCAAGCAATTGCCTCTCCTTCGCGGTCCTCATCAGTCGCGAGATAGACTTGCTCAGATTTTTTGACTGCCTTTCGAAGATCGGCCACTACTTTTTTCTTGTCATCGCTGATTTCATAATTGGGCTTGAAGTTGTTCTCAATCTCAATGCCATTCTTCTTAGCCATATCACGGATATGACCAATACTCGACTTAACGGTATAGTCTTTTCCTAAGAATTTTTCAATTGTTTTGGCTTTTGCAGGGGACTCAACAATGACAAGGTTTTTTGCCATTATTGGACAGTGTGGTTATCGTCAAGAAACACAATTGATTCTAGCCATTGTGCTGAAATCTCTTCATCATTGCTGTTGCCCAGTACCATCATCACCACCCACTTTAAATCATCTAAAGACACTGACGAATCATCCAATGACATAATTTGATCAATGATCATTTCACGTTGATTGGCATCTACTTGACCCATGTTTTCCATGAACAATAAGAATCCACGAGATTTGACATCAAGCTTTAATTTTTCCGCATTGCTATAAATACGCATGCCGCCACGCGTATTAACAAACGGCTTAACGTTTCCATCTTGCAAAGTAGCAATATTTTCTAGCCAGCTAAGCGCTTTTTCAATACGAACTGTTTCAAAACCAGCATCTGAAAGATGGGCTTTTAAAGCCGTATCATCAATTTCATGGGACGAGTCTTGCTCTGCTTCTTCAAACAAATAATCAAACATATAAGTTAGTACATCAAGAATATTGTGTGTCATAAAAATCTCATTTAGTTAATAGATAGCCAGAGCCACCAACCTTTGTCACCCTGTTCGCAAGCTCCAATATAAGCAACTCTTGTACAATGATTTGGGGGCTTAGCCCACTTTTTTCAACCATTTCATCAATATTCATGGCTTCATAACTCAAGCATTTTAATAGCACAGAGGGTGTGTTGTCTACATCTTTTGTATAAATAGGTGTGTTATTGCCTGATAAAGGCACTTCTAAATCCAAATATAGCTCGTCAATAATGTCCTCGATATTTTCAACTAATTTTGCACCTTGTTTAATTAATTGATGACAACCTTGTGACAATGGGTTGTGAATCGAGCTTGGAATAGCAAATACCTCTTTGCCTTGATCAGCAGCCAGTTTAGCCGTAATCATGGTGCCACTCTTAATACTGGCTTCAACCACCAAAGTACCCAAACTCAAACCACTAATAATTCGGTTACGCCTTGGGAAATTATTGGCTATTGGTGAGGTGCCAATAGAGAATTCAGACACCAGTGCACCCTGGGTTGAAATTTGGTGTGCCAATGACTTATGTTTTGCTGGGTAAATACGATCAAGCCCTGTCCCACAAACTGCAATGGTTAGTTGATCAGCTTCTAACGCACCAATATGTGCGCTGGCATCGATGCCGCTGGCCATTCCAGAGGTGATTACCAG
>QOAH01000015.1 GCA_003978185.1 Candidatus Thioglobus sp. | reverse complement strand
TGGCCGAAACCTTGAAAGCAGAAAAAGTACCAACCTTGGCAATTTTCTCAGCACTTAAAGATAAAAATATTGAGCTCATGATTAATTCGATCGAGTTTTGCATTGATGAATGGTTAATCGTGCCACTCACAGTCAATCGTGCCATCAGCACCCAAGACTTGGTTGAGAAATTTAGCCTGTCTAGCAAAATCACTATTTGCAAGGACATGGCGTCTGCCTTCCATCAAGCTCTGAACACACAGCAGCAGCGCGTTGTTGTTTTCGGATCGTTCCACACCGTGGCTGATGCCATGAAAATTCTAGATAAATATTAAACCTTCATGGTCTACGCATAGCAATATAATCTTGTAAAATTAGCGATTAACTAGGGAGCACAAATGAGTGAATTTTTTGCAAATATTTGGGAAACGATTGGCCTGTTGGTTTGGTCCGACTGGCTAACAATTGCCGTCTTGATCGGCTTCCTTGTGCTCGGTATTAAACGCGGACTTGCTAAAGAGTTAATCAATTTAACGTTTCTAGTATTAGCAATTTTTATTGCCTGGCTCTTTTACCAAGAGCTTGCCAAAACATCTATTATCACTTGGCTATTGCTTTCTCATCAGTCTCACTTGGCTATTGCTTTTGGTGGTATTTTTATCGGCGTGTTGCTCATCAAAAGAGTATTGTACAAGCTCACTGAAATCTCTTCCACTGTCAGCAATCCTTGCGCACTAAACAAACTGTTTGCATTCTTGGTGTTCTTCACTGCTGCTGCAGCACTTAGTTGGCATTATCTAGATTTGATTGCAGGTCTTGCGCTTATGGAGATTGTCGTTACCAGTGAGTCACTCAGGATCTGGCTATCTTTCGGCATTGTCTTTATGATTATCGTAGGCGTATGCTCCTCTATATCGAACGTGCTTAATGTTTCTATTGACTCGAGCAAGCCTTGCTTATTGTCACCTTTTTTTCAAAAGATTTTAAATGGTTTGCACCGTGCAGACAGCGCACTCAATGCGCGAGATATTGACAGTGCCAAAAACAAACTACTAGGTGGTTTGATTGGGTTAATCAAAGGCTCATTAGTAATCCTGATCATGGTGTTGGTATTACAAAGTGTAGAGTGGATTTCCCAGCAATATTATTGGGTTGAAACTAAAGGTATGCTCAGAATCTTTCAAGATGTGGCTTCAGATATAAAACCTGAATTATCACAACATTTATTATTTATCGAAAACGAAATAAGGAAGTAAGTTATGTGCGGTATTGTCGGCATTTTATCCACCACTAAAAAAGATACGGCACTTTATATCTACGATGCCTTGACCATTCTTCAACACCGAGGGCAAGATGCTGCTGGTATTGTCACTTCGCACAAGGGTCGTTTTTACATGCGCAAGTCAAACGGCTTAGTTAAAAATTCATTTAGAACCAAGCACATGTCCAAACTCTTGGGTGATATGGGTATTGGTCATGTGCGCTACCCAACAGCTGGCAGCTCATCTGGCGCAGAAGCTCAACCTTTTTATGTGAATTCACCTTACGGCATTGCCTTTGCTCATAACGGCAATCTAACCAATACTAAGCAACTCGAAAAAGAGTTATTCGAACAAGACTTGCGTCACATTAACACCAATTCTGATTCTGAGATTTTGCTTAATGTTTTTGCCAGCGAATTAGCCAAATTAAAAAAACAACGCATTAACGAACAAGATATTTTTGATTCAGTAACTCAAGTGCACAAACGTGTGCGTGGTGCTTATGCCACCATTGGCATGATCCCAGGGTATGGTATTTTTGGCTTCCGTGATCCAAACGGTATCCGACCACTTATTTTAGGAGAGCGCACAACCGAAGGCGGCACTAAGTATATGCTGGCCTCTGAAAGCGTTGCATTAACTGCATTAGGCTATGAGATCACGCGCGATATCAAGCCAGGTGAAGCTGTTGTTATTGATAGAAAAGGCAATGTTTCTACACAACAGTGTGCTGACAACCCTAAATATTCACCTTGTATTTTTGAGTTTGTCTACTTTGCTAGACCAGATTCAGTAATAGACAATATATCGGTTTACAAATCACGTCTTAGAATGGGCGAACGACTTGCCGCAAAAATCCACAAAGAATGGGATGTGGATGAAATAGACGTAGTAATTCCAATCCCTGACACTTCTCGCGTCGCCGCCTTGCAATTAGCTCAAGAGTTAGAAGTCAAATACTCTGAAGGTCTAATTAAGAATCGTTATATTGCACGTACTTTTATAATGCCTGGGCAAAAACAACGAAAAAAATCAGTACGTCAGAAGCTCAGCACCATTGAATTAGAATTTAAAGGTAAGAATGTTTTGCTGGTGGATGACTCTATTGTACGCGGCACCACCAGTCAACAAATTGTACAAATGGCACGTGATGCAGGCGCTAACAAGGTGTTCTTTGCCTCAGCTGCACCACCGGTACGGCACCCGAATGTATACGGTATCGATATGTCTAGTGAAAAAGAGTTTATTGCACATGACAAAAATGTTGATCAAATTTGCCAAGCTATTGGTGCCGACAAACTGATTTATCAAGATTTAGACGACCTTATCTGGTGTGTCCAACAAGGCAATCCAGATATTACTGAGTTTGACTGCTCTTGTTTTGATGGTAAATATGTCACTCAAGATATTGACAAAAACTATCTTAATCAAATTGAATCATTGCGTTCTGATTCTGCCAAGCAGAAAAACAACATTAACGAAAGCTCTGAATTGATTTGTAATGATGTAGAATAAGCCCTATTTAACGATTATTTCCCAGACATGAAAGACTTAAAATTCGATACTAAAGCCATACGCGAAGGCTATCGAACCACCCAGGAACAAGAACATTCAGAGGCTATTTTTTTAACCTCAAGCTTTGTCTTTGATTCTGCTGAACAAGCAGCTAACCGATTTTCTAAAGAAGAGCCGGGCAATATCTATGCGCGCTTCACCAATCCGACAGTTGATGCTTTTGAAAAGAAGCTAGCCGCACTTGAAGGTGCCGATGCCTGCGTTGCCACATCAAGCGGAATGGCGGCAATCTTTGCTAGCATTATGGCTTTGGTTGAATCGGGTGATCATATTGTGGCTTCGCGCAATATGTTTGGCACCTCTATTGTCTTATTAAACACCATTGTTAGTAAATTTAATGTTGGCATTAGTTATGTTGATTTGAGTGATTTATCCCAATGGGAAAATGCAGTTCAAGACAATACAAAATTATTTTTATTAGAGACTCCATCCAACCCATTGGGTGAGGTGGTAGATATCACCGAGCTTAGCAAAATCAGCCAAGCCAACAATATCCTACTGGCGGTTGATAATGCAATTTTGTCTCCAGCATTACAAAATCCAATCAAACTAGGGGCAGATATTGTGATTCACTCAGCCACCAAATATATTGATGGTCAAGGTCGCTGTTTGGCAGGTGCGGTATTGGGTAGTGAAGCAATTATTGAGCAGATCAGCGCCTTTACTCGTGCAACAGGTCCAAGCCTTAGCGCTTTTAATGCTTGGATTGTACTCAAAGGCTTAGACACATTAAGTTTGAGAATGAAAGCACATTCAGACAATGCACTTAAACTGGCAACGTGGTTACAAGTCCAAGATCAAGTTGAAAAGGTGCATTATTTAGGTTTGGAATCTCATCCAGATCACGCTTTAGCCAACATCCAACAATCTGGTTTTGGCGGCATTGTCTCATTTGAAGTTAAAGGCGGTCGTAGAGCGGCATTTAAAGTGATTAATGCGACTGAAATACTCTCTATTACCGCAAATCTCGGTGACACCAAAACCACCATTACTCACCCGGCAAGCACCACGCATGGACGACTCACTGACAATGAAAAACAACAAGCTAACATCACCGAAGGCCTCATCAGAATCTCAGTTGGATTAGAAGATATAGGTGATGTGATAAATGACATCAGCAAAGGGCTTTGAAGTATAATTTTCTGTAAATATAGATACAAGGACTGATTGATGCAAAACTCTTATTCATACGAAGAATTAATCAAATGCGGTAACGGTGAGTTATTTGGCCCCGGTAACGCGCAATTACCACAACCACCTATGTTAATGTTTGATCGCATTACACTGATCTCAGACGAAGGTGGAAAATACGGTAAAGGTCAAATTGTTGCAGAGCTTGATGTTAAGCCTGATTTATGGTTTTTTGGTTGTCACTTTAATGATGATCCAGTCATGCCTGGTTGTTTAGGTTTAGACGCCATGTGGCAGTTAATTGGTTTTCACTTAGGTTGGCTCGGTGGTCCTGGCCGTGGCCGTGCGCTGGGTGGTAGTATCAAATTTACAGGTCAAGTATTGCCAACGGCCAAAAAAGTAGTTTATAAAATTGATTTATCGCGCGTCATTGCGCGCAAGCTTTACATGGGTATTGGCGATG
>QOAH01000098.1 GCA_003978185.1 Candidatus Thioglobus sp. | reverse complement strand
CATTGATAGTGATACCTCGAAAAAGGTTACCACCAAAATCATAAGGATAACCTTGGCCAACTTTGACTTAAGATCGTCCAAAGAATTAATCACCAGTACTTTAGCCGATTGGCCGCTTTTCTTAGCTTCATCAATATCACTAATAAATAGCTCATATAAGCCCAAGGCAAAAATCAATAAAATAGTGGCTAATAAAAACCCATCGATCGCCCCAACTGTGTGAGCCACCATTTCAATTTTTAACACTTTTCTGTCTGCAATAGAGGCAACAAAATAATCAGAGGCGTGAGACAATAATCCAACCACATCAACCGCGGTGATCACAAACAAAAGCAATGACAATAATAACGAAGCGATAACCGCTGCTAAAACCATATGGCGAGAGCTCCACAACAGTTTTTCAAAGTACCTTTCAATCGTTCCCATCTGTATAACTCCTGTGCACAATGCAAAGCTTTAGTATATCATTATTAGTTTAAAATTAAACTCAATCTTAGGGTGAAAATACTATGAAAAAAGTATGTTTTCAGCTGGTGTTATAACCCTAAATTAATACAGAGATAAGTCTTATGTCAAAAACCTGGGCAAAATGCCTTAACACCTTAAAAGACACATTGCCTCTGGCAACTTTTAGCGTTTGGGTGCAACCCTTAAAAGCCATTGAAGATGAAGCCAACCTCTCGCTATTAGCGCCAAGCACCTCAGTTAAAAACTACGTTAATAAAAATCTTAAAAAAGAAATTAAAAGTGTTGTCGCCCAACACAACAAAAATCTTAAAATTTATATTGGTGTTTCAACTCAATCCGAAAAAAAAGTTAACAAACCAAAACAACATAGCACACCCCTGTTTTCAGAATATACCTTTGACAACCTGGTGCTGGGTAGTGCCAACGAGATAGCATATGGCGCCACTCGACAAATTGCTGAAAATATCAAATCATCGCCTTATAACCCTTTTATTATTTACGGCGGTTCTGGCTTGGGAAAAACCCACCTCATGCAAGCAGCAGGGCATCTGGCTAAAGAAAAAAATCCAAATATTAAAATAATTTATATGCCGTTAATGGATTTTGTTAGAAACATTACTACCAGCTTACACTATTGAAGAGGTTAAATCCTACTATCAATCTGCCGATTTATTATTAGTGGATGATATCCATCTCATTGCCGGTAAAGAAAAATCTCAAGAAGAGTTTTTTCATATTTTTAATTTCTTGTTTAGTACCAAAAAACAGATTATTTTTACTTGTGATCAGTCGCCTAAAAATATTCGCTCACTAGAAGAGCGCCTAAAAACTCGATTTTCTCATGGTTTAAATTTACACCTAGCACCGCCAGAATTAGAGATGCGTGCTGCAATCTTACTGAAAAAAGCCCACAACGAAAAAATCAATATTGACCTAACAGAAGACACCGCATTATTCATTGCTGGGCATATCACCTCCAACGTTAGGGATTTAGAGGGAGCTCTATTGAAACTCAAAGCCTATGTTGACTTTTCCAAAATCAACCACTCATTCATATCTAAAGAAGTTATTGAAAATGCATTAGGTGATTTAATCAAGCCTCAAATTAAAAATATTGACATTAACGATATACAAAAAGAAACAGCAAAACATTATGCAATTACTGTTTCAGACCTAATTTCAAAAAGTAGAAAACAGCACACTGTTTTGGTTAGACAGCTAGCTATTTTTATCTCTCATGAACTAACAACTTTATCACTAGCAAAAATTGGAAAACATTTTGGTGGGAGGGATCATTCTACTGTTTTACACAGTATCGATAAAATAGAAAAAAAAATACTAGAAGAGGCGTCAATAAAGAATGATTACAACTTAATAAAATTAAAATTAGCTAGTTTTTAACACTATACACAAGTGGTTATCCAATAGATTGTTTATAACTTTAACAACTTAACAAATCTATAAAATTTATAAACACAAGCCTATAGTTTTTACATAAAATAGTTAATCACTATCAACAACTTAACAATTTGTTTTTTAAAGAAAAAAATTAGTTATTAACAAAAAAATACACCTCTAATAATAACAATAATTATTTAATAAAAGGATTTTTTGATGAACACACAACTTACCGTTAAAGAATTATTAGAACCATTACAAACAGTAATTGGTGTTGTTGAAAAAAAACAAACATTACCTATTCTTTCCCATGTGTTAATTCAATTAAAAAATAATCAATTAACATTAACTACCACCGATATGGAAATTGAACTACGTGCCTCACATCCTATCAATACTCAGGAGGAAATTAGCTTTACAATTTATGCTAAAGATTTGATTGATATTATTAGAAAATTACCAGAAGAAACCATTATTCAATTCATTATTGAAGAATCAAAAATTTATATTAAAACTAATAACAATTCATTTGAACTTAATACATTTAATCACCAAGATTTTCCATCATTACCAAAAATTGAAAATTCTGATGTTATTAGAGTTAAGCGTAATGCATTAAAGGAGCTTATTGAAAATACTTCTTTTTCAATGGGCAATCAAGATATACGCGCTTATTTAAACGGATTGTATTTTGAAGTTGATCAAGATAATATTACCGTAGTTGCAACTGATGGACATCGTTTATCTATCGGTGAAATTAAACAAAATAACAATTTAGATAACAAAAAAACTGTTATCTTGCCAAGAAAGGCAGTATTAGAACTAACTAAATTACTAAATAAAAATGAACATGAAGAAGTTGATATTCATCTTTCAGAAAACTATTTTTATTTAGTTAGTGATAACACAACCATTATTAGTCGCTTAATTGATGGTAATTTCCCAAATTATGCACAAGTTATCCCAACTGATTATGAAAACACTATTACGATCGATCGACAAGACTTTTTAAACAGTTTACAACAGGCTTCTATCTTTGTTGAAGAGCGAACCAAAGGGGTTAAATTAGTCTTTAAAGATTCAAAACTTAATATATTTTCTCATTCGGAAAGAGGTCAAGCAAAAACTCAAATTACCATTAAAAATTTTGATAAGGAAATAGAGATTGCTTTTAACATTCATTATTTAATCTCTATTTTAGAAAAACTCACTACTGATGAAATCAATATGGTGGTACCTGGTGGAGAAAATCAATCTTGTTTATTAAGCAGTATTGGTGATGAAACATATCAATATGTTGTTATGCCAATGCGAATCTAATCTTGTTGAAATTTAGATCTTTGTATGGCTGTTATTAGTAAACTTTCAATTAATCATTTTCGTAATTTAGAATCTCAGTATATTACACCATCCGAAGAAATTAATTTATTTGTTGCTAATAACGCACAAGGTAAAACCAATTTAATAGAAGCCATCTATTATTTGGGCCATAATCGCTCTTTTAAAACAAAAACCATTAAAGAGGTGATTCATTTTGACCATCAATCGTTTCAGATAATCGCTCAAATTGGCGATGATAGAATTAAACTTGAAAAATCAAAACACAAAAACACTATTACTATTAATCAACAACGTATTAACAACACCAGTCAATTAAGTCAAATATTACCCATTCAAATTATTACCCCAGATAAAGGCTTTGTTGTTAACGGCACACCAAAAAACAAACGTTCTTATTTAGATTGGGGTGTGTTTCACGTGAAACCTAACTCGGTTAAGTCCTTTAAAACCTATAACAAAGTCTTGAAAAACATTAACACCCTACTGGTTAGAAATAAAGAAGATGAATTGGATTTTTGGTTTTTAGCCTTGGCAGAAGCAGCAGCCAACATTAACCAAAATCGAATTGAATATTTGCAACAACTTAAACAAACCATATTTTCTAATGAATCAGAATTACTATCAACTTTAATAAATCCACTAGATCAGTTTGATTATCAATTTTCTTCTGGTTGGCCAAAAGAGGTTGATGAAATTAACCAACAAAGTATCTATAACTACTTAAGTAATAACACCCATAATTTATTAAGAGTTAAACATCTTAACTATGGATCACACAAAGCCAATATTCATTTTTCATTAAACAATAAAAATGAATGCTTTTTATCAAGGGGAGAACAAAAAACTTTGTCCATTATTTTTTGGTTAACCCAAGTTTTATTACTGGTTAATTTAAAGACAAACCCCGTGGTGTTAATTGATGATCTTTCATCAGAATTAGATAGTAAAAAAATTAATATAATTTTGCAATATCTTAAAGCTTTAAAAGTACAAACATTTATGACAGATATTGGTCATAATTTAGACATTATTGAGCGTATTAACCCTAGTGTTTTTGAGATTGATAGCGGTGTGATTAGAATTAAAAATTAAGTACTTTAATAAATATCAATAATTCTACTGTATCCCTTTAAAAATAATAGAATCCAAATGAATTTATTATTAAAATAAACACGGATGAAAAGCTGTTGATTGTAAGGGTCGTGGTATAATAAATTTATTTTTTTCAAGCACCTATGTCTGAAGATCAAACCCAAGAATATCAAGCCTCTAACATTAAAGTTTTAAAAGGTTTAGATGCGGTTAGAAAGCGCCCTGGAATGTACATTGGTGATACCGACGATGGTACAGGTTTACACCACATGGTGTTCGAAGTAGTTGATAATGCGATTGACGAAGCATTAGCCGGCCATTGTTCTAAAATAAAGATCACTATTCATGAAGACGACTCTATATCGGTCTCAGATGATGGTCGAGGTATTCCTGTTGATATTCATCCAGAAGAAGGTATTTCTGCTGCTGAAGTGATTATGACCATTCTTCATGCGGGTGGTAAGTTTGACGACAACTCTTATAAAGTTTCTGGTGGTTTGCATGGTGTAGGTGTGTCAGTAGTAAACGCACTGTCTGAAACCGTACATCTAACTGTGTATCGTCATGGTGAAATCCATGAGCAAAGCTACAAAATGGGTGTACCTGTCGAACCAATGAAGGCGACTGGAAAAACTGACAGTACTGGTACTGTAATCCACTTCAAGCCAAGCGCTGATGTTTTTGCCATAACCGAATTCAAATACGAAATTTTGGCTAACCGTGTACGTGAATTATCTTTTTTAAACTCAGGTGTTCATATTGAGATTGAAGAGTTATCAACACAGCGTAAAGATATTTTCAATTACGAAGGTGGTATTAAAGCGTTTGTTGAGCATTTAAACAAATCCAAAAATCCAATTCATAATGACATTATTTCGATTTCAGCTGAACGTGATGATATTGTAATTGACGTTGCCTTGCAGTGGAGTGACTCCTACCAAGAAAGTATTTATTGTTTCACCAACAATATTCCGCAACGAGATGGTGGCGCACACATGGCGGGTTTTAGAGGTGCCTTAACTCGAACACTTAACAATTATATTGATAATTCAGGCATGGCTAAAAAAGAGAAGGCTGCCATTACAGGAGAAGACACTCGTGAAGGATTGACCGCCATTATTTCGGTTAAGGTTCCTGATCCTAAATTCTCATCCCAGACTAAAGACAAGCTGGTTTCGTCAGAAGTTCGCGCTCCTGTGGAGTCTGCACTGAATGAAAAGCTCGGTGAATACTTGCTAGAAAATCCTAGTGAAGCAAAAATCATTGTTGGGAAAATTTTAGATG
>QOAH01000068.1 GCA_003978185.1 Candidatus Thioglobus sp. | reverse complement strand
AATACAAATATGGCTTTTTTATATGAAGTGTTTGCTGACCGTGGTTATGATGGCGTTGAAATGCTACCACGCGGTGAGGAAGGCGCAGTTTTAGACAATGCTGATGCTATTGTTGAGCAATATCAGCGATTTTTATGTGAAAAATCTTTTAAAATCGATACAATTTGTTTTCATAGTGATAATTCAGCCTCTGTAGAGGCGTTAAAGCGACTTGATAATGCATAACATCGTTCCAGCAGGGGAAAATGCAATACTGATCTATTTTGGCAATAAGATTGATGCTACGCTGCCTGAAAAAATTGGAAATTTTGCAAATCAGCTAAAAAATACGCTGAGTGATGTCGTTATTGATGTTATCCCGTCATATACCTCGTTACATGTCAGTTATGATTTGAATAAAATTAGTTTTCAGTCGTTTTTTAATAAAGTAGAAATTCTTCTAGATCAGCAAGGTTCTAGTAATTCTATCGTAGAGATTCAAACAACGCACATTCCAGTTTATTACGGCACTGAGGTTGGTTTAGACCTTGAGCGCTTATTGGCTGAAAAAAATCTAGATTTAAAGTCTTTTATTGAAATTCACACATCGCAAGCATACTTGATTTATGCGATTGGCTTTAGCCCTGCTTTTGCTTTTCTGGGTGAAGTAGATGGGCGTATACAATTGCCGCGCCTAGCCACACCAAGGATTAAGATCCCTGCGGGGAGCGTCGGTATTGCCGAAAGTCAAACCGCCATCTACCCTGCCGACTCATCAGGTGGCTGGAATATTGTAGGGAGAACCTTGCTAGATTTGTCACTCAACAACCCTGATAATGTTGATAAGTTCCGTGTTGGCGATAAGGTGAAATTTTATTCAATCACTCGTGATGAGTATATAGCCAACGGCGGATTACTATGAGTTTTAAGGTAATCAAGTCTAGCTTTTTGTCCACCGTTCAAGATTACGGACGCCTTAATCATGGTGAGCATGGCATGAGTCAATCAGGGGTGATGGATGAGCACGCTTACTGTTGGGCCAATCACTTGCTTAATAACCATTTTAATGATGCGGTGGTTGAAATTACTTTTGGTGGGTTGGCGCTTGAAGCGCAGATGGATACGTTTATTGCAGTCACAGGTGCAGATCTTGATTTTAAGATTAATAATGAAGTAGCCCAAACATGGCACGGATTGAAAATCTATAAAGGTGACGTGCTGAGCTGGGGTAATCCTAAAAGTGGCGTACGTGCTTATTTAGCAGTCAAGGGTGGCTTTGATACGTCGATATTATTTGATTCAAGATCGGTTAATTTACGCGAGCACATTGGCGCTAAACTTACTGAAGGTGATATATTACGTTGCAAAGGGTTTAGCGAGGCAACTTGTCGTTTTATTCCGCCACAATATATACCCAACTACAATCGAGATATTGTTTTAAAAATTTTACCAACTTATCAATTTAATGAGTTTAGTGTTAATCAGCGGGATTTGTTTTTTAATCAAGATTACACCATTACCAACGCCAATGATCGAACCGGCTGTCGCTTAAGTGGCGCACCGATTGCAATCAAGAAGGAGCGAATGATATCAGAGGGCATTAGCTACGGCTGCGTGGAGATTGCCACTGATGGTTTGCCGATTATCTTGCTTAAAGATGCGCCTAGTATTGGCGGCTACCCTAAGATTGGCACGGTGTTCTCACTTGACCTGGCCAAGCTTGCGCAGCGACAGCCGAATACTAAACTTAGATTTGAACTGATAGATATGCATCAGGCACAAAATCAGCGAAAGAAGTTTAACCAATTCTTTGAGATCAGTTTTTAATACAGCGTCATAGAGCTGTCTACTTGCTTAGCCCAAGCGTCAATACCACCACGTAAGTTAATAATATTTTCAAAACCAATTGAATCAAAATAACGCGCCACTTGCATTGAGCGAATACCGTGATGGCAGATAACCACCGTTTCTTTGGATTTGTCTAGCGTGTCGATATTAGCCATGATTTGACCCATGGGTAGTAAGGTGGCATCTTCAAAATGACATTTGTCCCATTCCCATTGCTCACGCACATCTAGCAACAACGGCTGGTTGTCTTTTAAGTATTCATCAAGCTCAATGGCGGAAAAATCTTTCATAGTTTTAGATTAATTTAGTTGGATGCGAGAGCCCCATGGTACACGCTCTTTACCTTTAATAAGCCACAAAACTGGATAATTGGGCTCAAACTCAGGGAACCTCCCCTTGGCATCGGTGAAGTAAATAAGCACATCTGATGGCGTGTCTTGAGTGTTAATATGGTCAAATACTGGATTAAAATTGGTGCCTTTACCACCACCGAGTGATGCTGGAAATTGTAATTCTTCCCAGGCTTCATATCGCCAAGGAGAATGCTCGGATAATTTATCATCACAGGCTAGTAGCGTAATGCTGGCGCGTAGATTGGCCTTGATTGCATCTACTTCTGAAACAAATTCATTAATCTCTTCTTGAGAAATAGAGCCAGAGGTGTCAATTGCCACGGTAATGTCAAGCTGATGTGAGCGTAACGATGGCATAATTGCTTCACCTGCTCGGCGCGAGGGGCGTGAATAAGAGAAATCATCGCGAGCAAAGGTTGAGACGTATTGCGCCAAAAGTGATTGCCAAGAGACTTGAGGTTGCAAGAAAAAGTCAATCAGTTTGGCGAATTCGCCATCAAGTTTTCCGGCTTGCTGTGCTAATTGCGCACTAGAGGCTAAGTTCTTTTGCCACTGGGTGGCAAGCTGATCTACTTCGTCAGGTTGTAAGGCTGGCGGCTGTTGTGCAAGCTGAGACATTCCACCTTTGTTACCATCGTTTGATTTAGATTCTGGGGTAGATTGTTGCTCTTGCTCTTTTTGTAAGTCGTCTTCACGCATACCACCATCTGAAGATTTAGAATCATCGTTGGCTTGGTCATCATACAGGTGTTGATCCATCGGCTCTTGATCAAGATTATCATCGATCATTGGGTAGATCTCTTCAGCGATCATGCCTTCATATTGACGGAAAATTGGCACATCAATTGGTGGATGAAAGCCTTCCTTAACCAAGAGTGGATTAATGGCAAAATCACAGGCAAGATCCCACTTGTGCTTGGTGCGATTGCCGCGGCGTGCAAAGTGAGTGAGTGCACAGTGTAGAGCTTCATGAATGAGGATGAATTTGATCTGGTGATTGTTTAAAGAATCAATAAATTCAGGATTATAGTAAAAACTTTTAGCGTCTGTGGCGCTGGTTTTACACCAAGAATCAGCAGCAATTAAGGGTAATCGTAGCACTAAATTACCTAAAAAAGGCTTGTCTAATATTAGCTGAGTTCTGGCTTTGGTCAGGCGATTTTTGACTGCTTCTAATTCTGCAGAGCTTAATGTTTCATCTTGTTGAGGTTGGACAATATCTTCGCCAACCACCCTAACTTTTTGTTCAGGTTTGGTCGATTGGTCTTGCCATGTTGGATACTTGTCCAAAATGCACCTTAGTCAAACATAGTGTCAGCGATTTTAACTGCCCAATCAGCAAACTCAGGAATAGTGAAAATCTCTTCACCAATCGCACGTTGCATGTCAGATACCAGCATTACACCCAACTCTTTTTGTGGGAAGTCACGGGCAAAGTTAAGGATATTACCCCAAACTTGTTGGGCATTATCTTTGTCTTTGACGCTAATCGCCCTACCTACTAAAGCTGAACAAATAGCGTATTGAAGATCGATTGCATCGGGAATAGAAACCGACTCACCATTTACAATAGCATCTAGATCCGGCAAGTCTTCGAGGTGCTCGATAAAGGTTGCGACTTCAACACCAGCTACCTCACCCACACAAGCACTCGCTGCTTGTCTAAATAGATTAAGATTGTCATCAAACTTTTGTAAGGCACGATGGGCAAATTCCCAAGTTCTTGGTGATGGGAAGGCCACTGGATTATGTGCCGGATCAAACTCAAATAAATGCTCTGGACGGTAACGTAAGAAACCAATAATACGCTCATCAATATTGTTTTTATAAGCCCAGGCCACCCAGTCATCGAGATTAACATCAAGCTCATAATGAGAGAAACGGTTGGCCAATGGTGCTGGCATCGAATAAGTTACACCGCGGTCACCTTGGCGGTTACCGGCAGCAAAAATAACCCAACCCTCTGGCACAATATAATCGCCCAAACGACGATCTAAAATAAGCTGATATGCGGCAGCAGACACGGTTGGTGGTGCCGAGGTGATTTCATCAAGGAATAAGATGCCTTGTTCGCCATGGCGAGCTGCATCTGGCAGTAGTGACGGGATTGACCAGTCAACCAAGTCGCCATTCTTAAAAGGGATGCCACGTAAATCACTGGGCTCCATTTGTGAGAGACGAATATCAATCATCGGCACGTTGTGCTCAATCGCCACTTGCGAGATGATTTGCGACTTACCAATACCTGGCGCACCCCATAACATCACTGGTGTGTG
This sequence comes from Candidatus Thioglobus sp., assembly GCA_003978185.1. The sequence goes on along the minus strand of QOAH01000068.1, from coordinate 60 downwards.
ATGACCGTGAATAACGGATTCAAATTCTTGAGTGAGGATCTTGCTGACTTGTTCTGGACG
>QOAH01000138.1 GCA_003978185.1 Candidatus Thioglobus sp. | reverse complement strand
ATTGAAATAATCAAGTGAGAAAATTAAAGCAAGAAGTAACAAAATGATTTATATACATGCATTATATTAATCTATAATCAGCTGTTAACGTTCAATTAGAGCGTTTTTTAATATATATAAAATAAGGGGGAACAAATGAAAATGTTAACAGCAATTATTAAGCCTTTTAAGCTTGATGATGTAAGAGATGCTCTTTCTGAGATTGGTGTTTCAGGAATGACAGCAACAGAGGTTAAAGGCTTTGGTCGTCAAAAAGGCCATACAGAGCTTTATCGTGGCGCAGAGTACACGATTGATTTTTTACCTAAAGTAAAATTAGAAATCGCTATTGCAGCAGACCAAGTAGAAGCTGCAATCAGTGCAATCAGTGGTGCTGCTAAGTCTGATGACGAAGGCAAGATCGGTGATGGTAAGATTTTTGTTACAAATTTAGAAGAGGTGGTCCGTATTCGTACGGGTGAAACTGGCTCTGTAGCGTTATAAGGAGATAATGTATGGAAAATACAATTTTAGAAATGCAATATGCAATAGACACTTTTTATTTTTTAATGATGGGTGCGTTGGTAATGTGGATGGCTGCAGGTTTCTCAATGTTGGAAGCTGGCCTAGTAAGAAGTAAGAATACAGCGGAGATTCTAACTAAGAATATCGGCTTGTTTGCAATTTCTTGTACGATGTACATGGTTTATGGTTACGATGTAATGTATGGCGGTGGCGTTATGCTAGAGGGAATTGAAGTGATTGCGAAAGATGCTACTTATGCAGCACCTTCTGACTTCTTCTTCCAGGTAGTATTTGTAGCAACAGCGATGTCAATCGTTTCTGGTGCAGTAGCTGAGCGTATGAAGTTATTTGCTTTCTTCGCCTTTGCGATTGTTTTCACGGGAATTATTTACCCAATGGAAGGCTCATGGACATGGAATGGCGCATCAGTATTTGGCATGTATACCCTAGGCGACTTAGGTTTTGCTGACTTTGCTGGTTCAGGTATTGTACATATGGCCGGTGCAGCAGCAGCGTTAGCTGGTGTAATAGTTTTAGGTGCTCGTAAGGGTAAATACAACAAAGACGGTTCGTCAAATGCGATTCCAGGTGCGAACATGCCTTTGGCAACGCTAGGTACATTCATCCTATGGATGGGTTGGTTTGGTTTTAATGGTGGTTCAGTATTAGCAATGGCAAGTAAGGAAAGTGCCAATGCGGTGGCAATGGTATTCTTGAATACTAATGCAGCTGCTGCTGGCGGTGTAATTGCGGCATTAATCCTAGTTAAACTATTATGGGGTAAGGCAGACTTAACAATGGCATTAAATGGTGCATTAGCAGGTCTAGTTGCAATTACTGCGGGTCCAGATACACCAACGGCTTTAGAGGCAACTCTAATCGGTGCCGTTGGTGGTGTGCTAGTGGTGTTCTCAATCAACATGTTAGATAAGACCTTTAAGATTGATGATCCAGTCGGTGCGATCTCTGTGCATGGTGTGGTTGGTTTGTGGGGCTTGTTAGCAGTGCCATTAACAAACTCAGGTGTATCGTTCAGTGGTCAGTTAGCTGGTGCAGGCACAATCTTTGTTTGGGTATTTGGTACTTCAATGGCGTTATGGTTAGTTCTAAAAGCAATCATGGGTATCCGAGTTACTGCAGAGGAAGAAGACGAAGGTGTGGATATTACAGAGTGTGGTTTAGAAGCATATCCTGAATTCACAAAATAACCTTTAAAAAAAACTTAACTAAGTTTTAAACCCCCTTTTTAGGGGGTTTTTTTTGTTTATATTTCAGGGTAAAATTATCATTATGAATATAGCATTAAAAATTATCCTAGTGGATAAAAATACCGGTCGTTCAGCGATGTTACGTCGTGCCTTACAAGACAAAGGCCATGAAGTGATTTGTCGTATGGACGATAGTGCAAAGCTGCAAGATAGCAATGAAATGACGCACGCAGATGTAGTGATTGTGAATGCTGATATTCCTGATGACGAGGTGTTTGCAAATTTGACTGATATCAATAAGACTAAGCCTAAACCAATCGTAATGTTTACTGAGGAGTCTAACTCTGAAATGGCAAATTCTGCAATTAAATCAGGCGTTAATGCATATATCGTAGATGGTCTTGAAGAGAACCGTGTGCAGCCGATTATTGATGTAGCCATGGCGCGTTTTCGTGAGTTTCAGGCGCTTAAGGATGAATTGGATGCAACACGCAATCAACTCTCAGAGCGTAAAGCAGTAGAAAAAGCAAAAGGTTTATTAATGAAACGTAAAGATGTTAGCGAAGATGAAGCTTATCAATCATTGCGAAAGATGGCCATGGATAAAAATAAGCGTATTGTTGATGTTGCAGAAAGTGTGATTAATGCTTTTGAATTACTAGATTAATTTAGTCTTTATCTAATTTATCAAATTCCCCATCGATTTTATCCATTTCGGCATCTAACGCTTCATCATCCCAATCTTCATCGTCTGATTCATCGTTATGATTGGCGTCATTTTTTCGTGAGTCCTTTGAGGGCTCAGTTGGATCGTTATCATTTGTAGGTTCAGTTGGACTTTTCCTTTTAAACATCGGCGCAAAAATCAAGCCTGCTTCAAATAATAACCACATCGGAATAGCAATCAATACCTGGGAAATGATATCGGGTGGTGTGAGCAACATACCTAATACAAAAGCACCGATAACAACATATGGTCGGTTCTTTTTTAGATTCTCAATTGTTGTAATGTTAAACATAATTAACAAGATAGTGGCGATAGGCACTTCAAAAGCCACGCCAAAGGCAAAAGAAACCTTAAGTACAAAATCTAAATAGTATTGAATATCAGGGGTGAAGTCGACAATGCTTGGGCCAACACTAGATAAGAATCCAAAAATAACCGGAAAAACCACGTAAAACGAAAACAAGATGCCTGCATAAAATAAAATAGTGGACGACACTATTAGTGGGACAATCATTTGTCTTTCGTGTTTGTATAGGGCAGGCGCAATAAAAGACCAAATTTGGTAGAGTAAGTAAGGCATTGCTAAGTAGACTGCAAATATCAGCGCCATTTTTAGTGGCGTTAAGAATGGCGAAATAACGCCAATGGCAATAATGTTAGTACCCGATGGTAGAACACTGATAATAGGTGCTGCAATAAAACCGTAGACCTCATTGGCAAACGGAAAAATACCAATAAAGATGATGAGTATTGCAATAACAGAATGTAGTAGCTTGTCGCGTAATTCGATCAAATGCTGAACAAAAGTCATCTCTTCTTTTTTACGCTCTGAAGTCATGATTTTTTGTTATTGACGTCGCTCTTAATTTGATTGAGCTCTTCCTTAGTCTCTTTCAAAATTTCAATAATATTTGAATCTTTGTCTTCAAGATTTAGATGCTCTTTAAGTTTGTCGGCTTCAAGTTCATCACCAATATCTTCCTGGATCTTGGCAACAAATTTTTTGACTTTTCCCACGTAATGTCCTGCCTTCCTGGCAATCGCTGGCATTCTTTCTGGGCCAACCACAATTAGAGTAATGACGCCAATTAAGGCGAATTCCCAAAAGCCAATATCAAACATGGTTTATTTTTCTTTCTTACTTTCTTCTTTGACAACTTTGGCTTCAATGATGTCATCTTTATTGTCGATTTTTTTGTCTTCTGAGCCGTCTTTCATCGATTTTTTAAAGCCTTTAATGGCACCACCAAGGTCGCCACCAATATTTTTTAAGCGCTTGCCACCAAAAAGTAGCAATACGATGACTAAGATAATAATCAGTTCAAATGGTCCTGGCATCATGTTTTCTCCTATTGTTTAGTTTTTCTATTGGCTTTTTCTTTTAAACCCGACAAGCCAAATCGTGATGATAATTCATTTTGTATTTTAGACACTTCAATATCTTTGTGTCGTAGTAATACTAAGGTGTGAAACCATAGGTCTGCCACTTCATAAATGATTTTATCCTTATCATTGTCTTTGGCGGCCATTACTACTTCAGTAGCTTCTTCACCAATCTTTTTTAAGATTTCATCTAAACCTTTGGCATACAAAGAAGAGACGTATGATTCATCTGAGTTGGCAGATTTACGATCCTCTAGAATTTGCTCTAATTTTGTTAGTATGTCATCCATAAATATCTTTTGGGTCTTTTAGTACGTCTGCAACACTACGCCACTCACTAGCATCTAGCTTTTGGAAAAAGCAAGATTTTCTACCTGTATGACAAGCAATGCCACCAACTTGTTCAACCTTAAGCAGGATAACATCATTATCACAATCTGTATAGATTTCTTTGATTAATTGCGTGTGCCCTGACTCTTCACCTTTAAACCAAAGTTTTTTGCGAGAGCGAGAATAATAAACTGCTTGTTGTTTCTCAATCGTGAGCGCTAAGGATTCTTCGTTCATCCACGCAAACATTAAAATTTCCCCCGTTTTAAAATCTTGGGCGATTGCTGGTATTAAACCATCTTTATCAAATTGTGTTTGTTCTAATGCACCCACGTATTACTAGAGTCTCAGATAAAATGATTGATTTTACCG
>QOAH01000110.1 GCA_003978185.1 Candidatus Thioglobus sp. | reverse complement strand
GCCTGCAGAAATTGCCAAGATCAGGATAGAGGACACCATAATCAACAAATTAAATTTATCACTTGTTACTAAAGATTTCATATCAATCACCATAAATCGAGTAATTGCAGTCATTGCAATAAAGATCAAGAAAATAACAGGTAATCGATGTGTTTTGAAATAAATACCTGTCATTGCGCCGAGCTCTAAATAGATAAACAACAACAGAATGTCTTTTAGTGAGGCAAAACCAGATTCTTGTTGCATAATCAGCAAATACTCACTAACTGCTGACCATACAATGGTGCCGCCAATGACAAATAAACCAACTACATGAAAAATCTCAATAAATACATCGCCCAATTGATCGATCCTTTCCTTAATTATCATATTTACTTCTTCCCTTTGTTTACCTTTAAAGTGCTAATTATGACAAAATATCACCACTATGAGTGTTGAATTTAAAATTTCTAACCAATATTTACGTTCTAATCGTAAAAAAGGATTTGTCTCCTTTATTTCCGGTGTCTCTATGGTCGGACTGATTTTAGGCGTAATGACACTTATTACTGTCTTGTCCGTGATGAACGGCTTTCACAAAGAACTTAGAGACAGAGTGCTGAGCGCTATTTCGCATTCAACCATTAGCGAATATGGTGGCAGCCTTAACAATTGGCAAGAATTACGTTTGATCATCAACCAACATAAAGAAGTAGTCGACTCATCGCCTTATATCGAACGTTATGGGTTGCTTAGTGTCAATGGCAAAGCAAAAGGTATTAGTGTTCGCGGTATTGAGCCCAATTTAGAAAAAAATACTTCTGTTTTGTTAAATAAAATAAAATTAGGCAAGGTTGATTTATCCGGCTCTAATATCTTGATTGGATCAGGATTAGCAGCCCGACTCGGGGTTACAATTGGCGACAAGATAACCTTACTTACGCCGCAGATATCCAGCAGTATTATTGGCATACAACCTAGATTTAAGCGTTTTACTCTTAGCGGTGTATTCGATGCGGGGATTAATGAATATGATAATAATTTAGCTTTCATTCATTTACAAAAAGCGCAAACACTGTATTCGATGAAGGAGCAAGTGTCTGGCATACGTTTAAAGGTTACTGATTTATTTGAAGCTAAGAAAATTACCACCGAAGTGCTTAACCAACTGGATGGCGATCGTTACTATGGTATTGATTGGATGCAAAAGAAAGCCAACTTTATCAAAGCACTTAATCTAGAAAAACAAATGATTGGCATTATTCTGTCGCTTATTATTGCAGTGGCTGCTTTTAATATTGTTTCAATGATGGTGATGGTAGTGACCGATAAAAAAGCTGATATTGCTATATTAAGAACCATTGGCATGACACCAAAACGTATCGTAAAGCTGTTTTTTTACCAAGGCATTACCATTGGCGTTGTTGGTATTGCTATTGGCGTGTTACTTGGCATTGCGCTTTCGTTCAATATCGAGTCTGTGGTTAGTGGTGTTGAGTCAATCTTGGGTTTCCAATTTTTCCCTAAAGATGTGTTTTATATCAACCGCTTTCCTTCTGAGATCCACTTAGCAGATGTTATCAAAGTTACCGTAGGGGCTTTTGTTTTAGTTATCCTAGCCTCAATTTACCCAGCAAAACGTGCAGGAAAGGTTGAGATTTCCAAGGTATTGAACCATGAGTAATATGATTGAATGCCAAGATCTGAGTTATAGTTATCACGATGGCAAGGTAAAAACATCTGTACTTAACTCGCTAAATTTAAGCATTGGTAAAGGTGAATCGATTGCCATTTTAGGCCAGTCCGGCTGCGGAAAATCTACTTTGCTGAATCTATTAGGGGGTATTGATAAACCCACCCAAGGCAAGGTGTGGCTTAATAATATTGATTTAACAACACTAACAGAAGAAAAAACCACCCAACTTCGTGCCCAACATTTGGGCTTTGTGTATCAATTTCATCACTTGTTAAAAGATTTTAGTGCACTGGATAACGTAGCCATGCCGCTACTCATCCGTGGTGACAATAAACAAGCCGCTTTGTTAGCAGCCAGTGAATTGCTGTCTACTATTGGCCTGAAAGATAGACTTGATCATCGACCTGCAGAACTTTCTGGCGGTGAGCGTCAACGTGTTGCCATTGCGCGCGCTTTAATCACCAAGCCAAACTGTTTGCTAGCTGACGAACCAACAGGAAATTTAGATGCTAAAAATGCAGCTGACGTATTGTCATTAATGATTGAACTTAACCAGGCGCAAAACTCCGCATTGGTTATGGTGACACACGATGAAAAGATTGCTCAGAAAATGCAGAGGATCTTAGTCCTAGAAAATGGACAACTTAGCGAATCTTAGAGTCTGTTCTAACCAGTGTATTACTATCATCGACATAGCATAGCTTTGGCGCGTAACTTTTTAACGCTTGTTCATCATACTGCGCATAGGCAGCAATAATTAACAAATCACCGACATTAGCCTTGTGTGCGGCCGCACCATTCACAGAAATAACACCAGAGTTATCTTTGCCACGAATGGCGTAGGTAGTAAAGCGATTACCGTTGTTAATGTTATAAATTTGAATTTGTTCAAAAGAACCAATACCAGCAGCATCTAACAATACGCCGTCAATCTCACAAGAGCCTTCGTAATCAACCTCGCAGGCGGTTGCTGTCACTCTGTGTAGTTTGGCTTTTAAAAAAGTTCTTTGCATAGTCTTTATTTTAGATTCATTAGGGTGATTAGTTGCATTTTTTAGAAAAAAGTTATTAGGTTAGTATTTTTTCCTTTATGCAAGGCGGATTTCAAAAATCCGAAGGCGCATAGCTAACCTATACAACTGAGAATTTTTTAAATACAACACAGTCAGAAAGAGAAAATACTAGCCTAGGAATTGAATCATAATACCGGCGGCGATCGCCGAACCAATCACACCAGCAACGTTAGGGCCCATCGCATGCATGAGTAAGAAATTATGTGGATTAGACTCTAAGCCCACCTTATTTGAAACTCGCGCTGCCATCGGCACAGCAGAAACGCCAGCAGAACCAATCAAAGGGTTGATTTTATTTTTACTAAACAGGTTCATGGTTTTTGCCATAATCACACCACAAGCTGTGCCAATCGCAAATGCCACCATGCCTAATACCAAAATACCTAAAGTCTCTGGTTGTAAAAATTTATCTGCCATCAGTTTTGAGCCAACAGCCAAACCTAAGAAGATAGTTACAATGTTAATCAAGGCGTTTTGAGTGGTGTCACTCAAACGATCAACCACACCAGATTCTTTCATCAAGTTACCAAAGGCAAACATACCTAAGAGAGGTGCTGCATCTGGTAATAATAAAGCCACCAACATCAACAACATGATTGGAAAAATAATTTTCTCTGATTGGGATACTTCACGCAATTGTACCATCTCAATTTGACGCTCTTTTTCTGTTGTTAGTGCGCGCATAATCGGCGGTTGAATCAATGGCACTAGCGCCATGTAAGAATAGGAAGCTACCGCAATCGCACCGAGTAAATCAGGGGCAAGTTTTGATGCTACGTAAATACTGGTCGGACCATCGGCACCACCGATAATGCCAATCGCAGCAGCATCGGTTAAACTAAAGTCAAAAACACCTAGAGCCGTTAGACCAATCGCGCCGAGCAAGGTCGCAAAAATACCAAACTGTGCAGCAGCACCGAGCAGCAGTGTTTTAGGGTTGGCAAGCAACGGCCCAAAATCAGTCAGTGCACCCACACCCATAAAGATAATTAACGGAAACGCACCAGACTCAATACCGATCACATAAAACACATGCAAGATACCGCTGCCCTCAGCAATACCAGCGCCAGGAATATTGGCTAGGATCGCGCCAAAACCAATGGGTAATAATAATAATGGCTCAAAGTTTTTAACAATGGCTAAGTATAGAAGTAACATACCAACTAACAACATAAGGCCTTGACCCCACACCATTTGGTTTAAACCGGTATTACTCCAAAGTAAATTTAATTGTTCCATGCTAAATTATGCGAGTGTTAATAAAGTTTGTCCTACCGTTACTGAATCACCTTCTTTAACGCTAATACCTGTAACCACACCGCCTCGGGCTGCTCTAATTTCAGTTTCCATTTTCATGGCTTCTAAAATAACCAAAACATCGCCTTCATTCACTTTTTGATTTAACGATACCATCACTTTCCAGATAGTGCCGGAGAGTGGTGCACCCACTGCTTCACCACCACTAGTTGGCGCATCGGCAACAATCTCTTTTGCGACTGGTGCACTAGATTTTGGTGCGGCAGATGCGGCCTTCATTGACGTAATATCACCGCCAGCAGAAACCTCAACGGTATAAGAAGTGCCTTTAAATGAAACGGTGTACACACCTTCCTCATCGCTTGATTTAGAAGAATTATCACTCGCCTGTGGTACTGGCTCAAAGAAATCAGGGTTGTTACGATTTTCTAAAAATGAAATACCCACTTGCGGGAAAAGTGCGTAAGTCAACAAATCATCAATTTTATTTTTAGCTAGAGTAATGCCTTTTTCTGACACGATGACGTCAAACTCTTGCTCAAGAATATGCATCTCTGGTGCAATATTATCTGCTGGTCGGCAAGT
>QOAH01000122.1 GCA_003978185.1 Candidatus Thioglobus sp. | reverse complement strand
CATTTGTTTGCGTTCAATTCAATCAGGTTTTTCATCAGTGATGATGGATGGTTCTTTAGAAGCTGATATGAAAACACCCGCTAGCTTTGAGTACAATGTTGCAGTTACTGCTGAAGTTGTGAAAATAGCACACGCAGGTGGTGTATCCGTAGAAGGTGAATTAGGTTGTTTAGGTTCATTAGAAACTGGCATGATGGGCGAAGAAGATGGCCACGGTGCTGAAGGTAAGTTAGATCTTGATATGTTGTTAACTTCAGTTGAAGAAGCGGCAGATTTCGTTAAAGCAACAAACGTTGATGCCTTAGCAATTGCGATTGGTACTTCACACGGTGCGTACAAGTTTACTGCAGAGCCTACAGGCGATGTGTTGCGTATTGACCGTATTAAAGAAATTCATGCGCGTTTACCGAATACTCACTTAGTAATGCACGGATCTTCTTCAGTACCACAAGAATGGTTAGAAATCATCAATTCACATGGTGGTGATATGGGCCAAACTTATGGCGTTCCAGTTGCAGAAATTCAAGAAGGTATTAAGAATGGTGTGCGTAAAGTTAACATCGATACAGATTTACGTATGGCATCAACCGGTGCAGTTCGTCGTCATTTGATTGAAAACACATCAAACTTCGATCCACGTAAATTCTTAAAAGAATCAACTGCAGCAATGTCTGACATTTGTGCAGCACGTTTTGAAGCATTTGGTTCTGCAGGTAATGCAGATAAAATCAAAGTATCTTCATTAGACACAATGAGTCAAAGATACGCTTCAGGTGAGTTAGACGCTAACATTACGTAAGCATCTTAGCATCAAGCTTGAAAGGCTCGTTTTTATAACGGGCCTTTTTTGTTTTTCAGGTGATACAATAAATCATGCAAATCAATAAACATTATTCAGTAATCGTGATTGGCGGTGGCCATGCTGGTACCGAAGCCGCGTTGGCTTCTGCACGTATGGGCGTGAGTACGTTGTTAATTACGCATAATATTGAAACGCTTGGACAAATGAGCTGTAACCCTGCGATTGGTGGTATTGGCAAGGGGCACTTGGTCAAAGAAATTGATGCTATGGGTGGTGCAATGGCAACTGCTATTGACAAAGCCGGTATTCAATTTAGAACCTTAAATGCTTCCAAAGGGCCCGCCGTACGTGCAACACGAGCACAAGCAGACCGTGTTTTGTATAAAGCGGCAATTCGCTATATTTTAGAGAATCAGGAAAACTTATCTTTATTCCAACAAGCAGTTGACGACCTCATTATTGAAAATGATGTGATCAAAGGTATTAAGACTCAAATGGGGTTAAGTTTTTTTGCCGACAAAGTTATTTTGACTTCAGGTACATTTTTGGGTGGTGTGATTCACATTGGCCAATCTAATTTTGAGGGAGGGCGTGCCGGCGACGCACCTTCTAACCCTCTATCAAGAACATTGAGAGCTTATGATCTCGGTGTGGGGCGATTAAAGACAGGTACACCACCAAGATTGGATGGCCGCACGATTGACTTTAGCATATTGCAGGCCCAGCCTGGCGACACCCCATTGCCGACTTTTTCTTATATGGGTAAAGCGTCAGATCATCCACAGCAGATCCCCTGTTACATTACCCATACCAATGAAAAAACTCATGATTTCATTCGTGAGGGTTTAAAAGATTCACCCATGTATACCGGTAATATCGAAGGTATTGGTCCACGATATTGCCCATCGATTGAAGATAAGGTAGTGCGCTTTGCTGAACGAGACTCGCATCAGATTTTTGTTGAACCTGAAGGTTTGACCACGAATGAAGTATATCCAAATGGCGTGTCTACATCACTGCCATATGAAGTGCAAGTTGATTTTATTCGTTCGATCAAAGGTTTTGAAAATGCACAGATTATTCGTCCCGGCTACGCGATTGAGTATGATTATTTTGATCCACGAGGCCTTAAGCAAACACTTGAGGTTAAGAAAATATCTGGCTTATATTTTGCCGGGCAAATTAATGGCACCACTGGTTATGAGGAAGCTGCAGCCCAAGGCTTGTTGGCGGGTGTCAATGCTGCTTGCGCTGTACAAGCTAAAGATCCGTGGCATCCAAAACGTGATGAAAGCTATATTGGGGTGATGGTGGATGATTTGATTACCAAAGGCGCGAATGAGCCGTATCGTATGTTTACTTCACGTGCTGAGTATCGACTTCTTTTACGAGAAGACAATGCCGATGAGCGCCTAACGCCTAAAGCCAGAGAGTTGGGTTTGGTTGATGATGATCGTTGGCATGCATTTGAGAAGAAATATGATGTGATTTCGAAAGAAAAACAACGTTTAAAAACAACTTGGGTGCAAGCAAATGATCAGCAAGCAAGTGAGGTTTTAGGTACTAAATTAAATCATGAATACAATCTAGAAACGTTGTTGAAACGACCTAAGGTTAATTATCAACTACTCAGCAAGATTGAATCAGCCCAGCCTTTTTTACAAGATCGATTGTTGATTGAGCAAGTAGAAAATCAAGTGAAGTATGAAGGTTATATTAAGCGTCAGCTTGATGAGATTGAAAAATATCGAAAGAATGAGGACACACGTTTACCAGAATCAATGGACTACAATACTATTCAGGCGCTCTCGGCAGAAGTTAGGCAAAAGTTAAGTCTTCATCGCCCAGAAACCATTGGCCAAGCCAGCCGACTTCAGGGTGTAACCCCAGCCTCTATTTCTATTTTATTGGTTTACCTGAAAACTTATAAAGTAGCTTCATGAGCGAACTTCGACAAATCTTGCTAAGCGGTGCTGAGCAGATGGATCTGTCATTAAAGGATCAACAAACTGAGCAGTTGCTGAGTTATCTTGAATTAATGACTAAGTGGAATAAAACCTATAATCTCAGCGCTATTCGAGACCCACAACTGGGCGTTAAAAAACACTTGCTCGACAGTTTATCGATTTTGCCTTATGTTAATAATGATCCACTTCTAGATGTGGGTGCAGGTGCAGGCTTGCCTGGTATTGTCTTGGCAATTATGAAACCAACGTTATCAATTAGTGTGCTTGATAGTGTTGGTAAAAAATGTCGATTTATGCAATTTGTAAAAACCCAGTTACAGCTTGATAATCTTAGCGTGATTAATGAGCGAGTTGAAGCATTTAAACCCCAGACTTGTTTTGGGCAAATCACTTCAAGAGCCTTTGCTGAAGTTGATAAAACATTAAAACTCACCCAACATTTATTGTGTGATAATGGTCGCTACTTATTGATGAAAGGCGATCATTTTTCACAAGAAGAGGTGCAAGGTGTTTTGATGACACCGCATCAAATCAATGTGCCTTATGTATCTGATGATCGATTTTTATTAGAAATACAATTGGGATAAATATGAAAAAAATACTGACCTACTTATTTGTACTTGTTCTGATTGTTATCGGTGCAATGGCTTTGTTCTTTGATGGCATTACTAAGAGTGCAATTGAAACTTATGCACAGCAGGCCTTAAAAACGCCTGTGCATATTGCCGAGTTTAGAAGTGATTTATCAGCTGGCAAGGTTAACATTGATTTTGTTGAAGTGAGAAACCCAGAGCATTTTAATAATAAAAACGCTTTTGTCTTAAATCACTTAAGCTTATTAAAATCTGATGAGAGCACATTAGATTTGATTGTTTTAGAAAGCCTAGAATTTGATGGTTTATTATTCACGCTTGAACAAAGCAACAACCAAGTTAATTTAGTGACGCTGCTTAAGAATTTAGAATCGAAATCAAGTACCTCTAATCAGAGTATCGTTGAAGGCAAATCAGTTAAAACTGAAAAACAAACTGAAGCTCGAGTCATTATTAAAGATTTAAGCCTTATCAATACCCAACTTAAAATTGACACTCAATGGTTTAAGGACGTTGTTGATGTGCCAGACGTGAGTATTCGTCATTTTGGCACGCCTAATGGCATCCCTATGAGTCGTGTTGGTGCAGAGCTGATGAAAATAGCATTGCGTAGAATTCAGGATGAGGTTGAGAATAAAGGTTTGAGACTGGGAGAAAAAGAAATTAAAGAAGGCATACGCCGACAATTAGAGGGTGAGCTAGAAGGGCTGAAAGGCAAGCTAGATGGTAAAACTAGAGATTGGTTCAGAAAATTAGGTTTATGAAAATTATTGACTCCCATTGCCATATTGACCGTGTTGATTTAGATCAGTTTGGTGGCAGCATGGAAAGCATGCTTGCTCACGCTAAAGATCTATCAGTAGAGGAATTTTTGTGCGTTTGTATTGATCTTGAACATTTCGATGATGTGTTTTCCTTGGCAAAAGCGCACCAGCAGATTTATGCTTCGGTGGGCGTACATCCCGTTGAGCAAGAAGGCAAAGACCCAAGTGTTGAAGAATTACTAGCCCTAGCAGATCATGAAAAAATTATCGCTATTGGTGAAACAGGGCTAGATTATTTCCATGTTAAAAAAGACACAGCTGATTGGCAACGTGAGCGTTTCAGAAGACATATTGCAGCCTCCAATCAATCAGGTAAACCGATGATTATTCATACGCGTGATGCTAAGGCTGATACCATTGAGATCATGCAACAAGAACAAGCGCAAGCAGGGGTTATGCATTGTTTTTCTGAAGATTGGGAGACTGCTAAAGCGGCACTAGATTTGGGTTTTTATATTTCATTTTCTGGCATTATTACTTTTAAAAGTGCA
>QOAH01000120.1 GCA_003978185.1 Candidatus Thioglobus sp. | reverse complement strand
CGCGTGTTATTGGTGAAGACGCTGATATTGAAATTGTTGAAGCGCACCACCGTCACAAAGTAGATGCGCCTTCAGGCACAGCATTGAAAAAGGGCGAGGTTGTGGCCAATGCTTTAGGCAGAGATTTGGCTGCCTGTGCGGTATATGGTCGTGAAGGCATTGAAGAACCACGTGATCGTCAAACCATTGGATTTTCTACCATTCGTGGTGGCGATGTAGTGGGAGAACATACCGTTAGTTTTTTTATGGAAGGTGAGCGTGTTGAGATTACTCATAAGGCTTCATCACGACTAACCTTTGCTAATGGTGCTGTTCGTGCGGCTAGCTGGTTAGACGGTCAATCTGCTGGTTTGTATTCAATGCAAGATGTATTAGATCTTTAGGAGTTGAAAATGTTGTACGCTGTAATTTCTCAAGATATTGAGAACTCATTAGAAAAACGTATGGCTGTGCGCCCTGCACATATTGAACGTTTAAACATTTTAAAGAATGAAGGTCGTTTGATTTTGGCAGGCCCACATCCAGCTATTGATAATAACGAACCCGGTGAAGCTGGTTTTACTGGCTCGCTCGTGGTTGCAGAATTTGATTCTTTAGAAGATGCCAAAATTTGGGCAGATGCCGACCCATACCTAGCCTCAGGTGCATATGAAAGTGTTGTGGTTAAACCCTTTAAAAAAGTATTGCCGTGAGTTTAATTTTCCGGCCTTTGTTTGAAAAAGAAAGCTCAACTTATACTTATTTATTAGCTGATTCAGTCACCAAAGAAGCCATTATCATTGATGCAGTTGCTGAGACTCAGCAACGTGATATTGGTTTAATCGAAGAGCTAAAGTTAGACCTTAAATATATTATTGAAACCCATGTGCATGCAGATCACATCACTAGCTCTTGCCCACTTAAGCAAAAATTCACCAATGCCAAAATTGTTTTAGGCGAATCCAACCCGGTAGCTTGCGCCGATATTTTAATTAAAGATAGTGAAAATCTTAAATTTGGTGACTATAGTCTTAAGGCTATGTCGACACCAGGCCATACAGATGGCTGCATGTCGTATGTTGTGGATGATAAAGTTTTTACCGGTGATGCGTTATTGATTAGAAGTTGTGGTCGTTGTGACTTCCAAGGCGGTTCAGCAGAAAAGTTATTTGATTCTATTTCACAATTATTTACATTGCCAGACGAAACCTGCGTTTACCCTGCGCACGATTATGGTGGCAGAACCGTGAGCTCAATCTGGGAAGAAAAAGCCTTTAATGAAATGATTGGTGGCGGTGTTGATAAGGCGGAGTTTGTGCGTCGTGTTAATGCAATGGAACTGTCACTACCGGCTAAGATTCATGTTGCCGTACCGGCCAATCAAGTCTGCGGTTCTAAAATTGTGACTGACTAATGGTTAACGGTTATTCATTAGACCCACACCCCCGAGCAAACTTTGCTAAAGAACAATTTGCAGTGGTGCGTATTCCTCGTATTAAGCGCGATCGAGTGCCGGCTATGAGCGTTGAAATAGTTGCAGACTTAGAAACTGCCATAGCGCAATCCAACCCAGATGAGAAGTTTTATCCAGCCAAAGTTGTTGGTCCAGCGCGCTCCTCTGAGGGGGCGATGCTTTACTATATTATTGATTTATACAGTGATTTATGAAATGGCTTGGCCTTATCTTCATTCTTTTATCTTCGGTTATTGTTGCGGGTGAAGAGCTAGAGATTGAGCTTAGCTCTGGCAGCACTATTAGTATTGATACATACGTGTCAGGTGGAGACACCTTATTCTTGTACTTACCCTCTGAGCGAGGTTTTGGAAAAGGCCATATACCTACTGTGCAACAGTTAGCTCTTGATGGTTATGATGTTTGGGTGGCTGATTTACATAGCAGCTATATGATTCCAACATACCGTAGCAGTATCGATCGCTTTAATATTAATGATTTGATTGAATTAGTAGATTTCGCTAAAAATAAATCATTTAAAAAAATATTCTTTTTGACTTCAGGTCGAGGCGCCCAATTAGCACTCGAGGTTGCTTATCAATGGCAATTAAACAATCCAAAATCAGATCTATTAAGAGGGCACATATTGCATTCCCCGCATTTGATTGATGGGAAGCCTGATCTTGGAAGAATTGCCAAATATATTGATGTTGCTAAGTACAGCAATTTACCAATTTATATGTTGTTGCCGCAATTTGGTACCAAGTATTTTCATGGTGAAGAAATTGCTAAGCAGTTAGAGAGGGGTGGTAGCTCAGTATTTATACATCGTTTCAAGGAAGTTCATGGTGGCTTTCATAGGCGCGATGTTAAGGATTTAACCAAAATTGATGTTAAAGCAAAAGACAGTTTGAGCGAAGTTTATATCCGGGCAGTTCGATTAATGAATACAGTGAGTATTTCAGAGCCATTGACGGCAAATAAAAACATACAAAATTCATCTAAAGTTATTTTTAGCGAACCCGTATTAAGGCCTTACCAAGGTAAACAAAATATCCAGTTAACGCTCAATACATTTGATGACAAGCTAATGGATATTAGCAAATATAAGGGTCGAGTTATTTTGCTTAATTTCTGGGCAAGTTGGTGTAGACCTTGTGTCAAAGAGATCCCTTCATTAGTGCGACTTCAACAGCAGTTTGATCAAGATGACTTTAATATTATTACTATAAATGTCGGCGAGTCCAAAGAACAGATTGTAGAGTTTATGAAAAAAGTAAAACTTGAGTTGCCAATTATGCTCGATGCTGATGGACAGGCAGTAAAAGATTGGGGTGTATACGCCTACCCTTCTAGCCTTGTTTTAGACAGAAAAGGTGTTATTCGATACGCTTATCTCGGCGCTTTAGAGTGGGATTCACAGTCAATTATCAACACTATTAAAGGACTCCTTTGAAACAATACGACGTCATTATTATTGGTGCAGGTGCTGCGGGGCTAATGTGCGCTATTGAGGCCAGCAGGCGCGGACGAAAAGTACTGGTTCTAGAAAGCAGCAATAAAGTCGGTAAAAAGATTTTAATTTCAGGTGGTGGTCGTTGTAATTTCACCAATTTACATATTGATCCTGAAGCTTACCTTTCTCAAAACTCGCATTTTTGTAAATCAGCGCTAGCTCGCTATACCCAGTGGGATTTTATTGCACTGATGGATAAGTACAAATTGAGTTGGCAAGAGAAAACACTGGGCCAGTTGTTCTGTGATGACAGGGCGCCAGCTGTATTAAATATGCTGCTTGAACAGTGTAAGAGTGTCGGTATCAAATTAGATTCAAAGGTAGAGAGTATTGAATATAAAAACCACTATGTTGTGGTTGCAGATGGACAAAAATATCAGTCAGAGTCGTTGGTGATTGCCACTGGCGGGCCTTCCATTCCTAAAATGGGCGCAACTGATTTTGGCCTGCAAGTGGCTAGACAATTTGGCATTAAAACAGTTTCCTTCAGGCCAGCACTAGTGCCCTTTACTTTTCATCAAAATGATATTGATAGATACTTTAAAGATTTATCAGGCTTATCAGTTGATGCCTTAGTGAGTTGTAATGGACAAAGCTTTAGAGAAGGGGTGTTAATTACTCATCGAGGCATTAGTGGCCCAGCAATTTTGCAGATTTCGTCTTATTGGTATAAGGGTGATGAAGTTAGTGTTGATTTATTGCCGGATTTAGATGCTAGTGATTGGCTATTAAAAATGCAGGAAGATCGCGGCAAGGCAGAGCTTAAAACCATTTTATCTAAGCTTTTTCCCAAGCGTTTGGCTACTCGTTTGGCTGACACTTTAACTGATCAGCCTTTGTCAAGCCTGCCTTTAGGTCAAATTAAGCAGAGTGATTTAAAAGCGCTAGGTGCTACGTTGAATAATTGGGTGTTACGCCCTAGTGGCACTGAAGGCATGCGTATAGCAGAAGTGTGTACAGGTGGCGTCAATACAGATGAGCTATCTTCTAAAAGTATGGAAGTTAAATCTCAAGCAGGATTGTATTTTATTGGTGAAACAGTTGATGTCACTGGTTGGCTAGGTGGTTATAACTTTCAGTGGGCCTGGTCATCCGGCTGGGCTGCCGGCCAAGTGGTGTAATACTTAGATAATTTCGCAAGCCTCATCAAAACTTAGTCGAGGAGATCTCGAGAAGATTTGAGTGCTATCGCCATGCCCAATGCAACAAAGAAAGATAGATTTGGTTTTTCCGTCAGGGAAAAATTCTTGATCAAGCGTTTCTGCGTTAAAGCCACCCATTGGGCCACAATCTAGACCAACTGAGCGCGCTGCGATCATAAAGTAAGCGCCTTGCAGCGTTGCATTCATCGAGCCAACAGATGCGATTTTGTCTGGCTTACCTTCGTACCAGCTCTTGGCATCAGTATGTGGAAATAAGTAGTCAAGTTTTTCATAAAACTCAGTGTCGTAGCTAATAATAGCCACTGCTGGCGCACTCATAGCCTTTTCAATGTTGCCATCGTCAAGGTGGGGTTTAAGTTTCTCTTTAGCTTCAACTGATTTAACGAAAGTTAATCGAGCAGGGCAAGTATTGGCCGTTGGACCAAATTTCATTAACTCGTAAATTTGGTTAATTTGTTCTTCTGAAATATCTTGGTCTAACCAGCCGTTGTGACTTCTGGCTTCTATAAATAAAGTGTCTAAGGCGTCCTTGTCAAGCATTAAAATATCCTAAATAAGTTTGTAAAATTATTATGCTAGATTATATATTTTTTGACCTGAAACTCTCAGGAAAATTTAAAAACCATTTGACAAAGGTGGGAATAGAATTTGAATTGAATGTGAGGGTGATGAATGCTATAGACATGGAAGTAAAGTTTAAAGAGGGTAGTATGTGCACACTAAGAGTGCCTGCTAACTAAAATTTTAACTGTGTTAGAATTTGATGAATCACAAGCGTATATAGATAATATTGCTAGGAGTGTGGAAACCCAGACAATGACCATTTTTGTTACAACATAGATAAGGATTAGAGATGAAGAAGATCACCATTATTGGCTCAGGTTTTGCAGGATTGACTGCAGTTAAAACCCTTAGAAAGCAAGATAAGCAATGTGAAATTACTTTGATATCTCCCAAGGCGGAGTTGGTTTATATGCCAAGCTTAATCTGGGTGCCATCGGGTGCGGCCAGCAAAAAAGATATTGTTGTGCCTTTAGATAACTTTTTCAAGCGCATGAACGTTCATCATGTAGCCAGTGAGGTGACAGGCCTAGAAGAAGGTGGTCGTAAGGTGATCACCCCTATTGGCCTATATGAAAATGATGCTTTGATTATTGCTTCGGGTGGGCGGTTTATTAAAAAACTTCCCGGTATTGAACATGCAATCACGCCTTGTGAGGGGTTAAGCTCAGCAGAAGCGATCCGCGATCGTTTAAAGGCAATGGATGGTGGTGATATTGCTATTGGATTTTCGGGCAATCCAAAAGAGCCGAGTGCGATGCGTGGCGGCCCAATGTTTGAATTCTTATTTGGCATTGATACACAACTGCGTAAAGAAGGTAGGCGTGATAAATTCAATCTAACGTTTTTTACCCCTGCAGAAAAACCCGGTGCGCGCTTAGGTAAAAAAGCGGTTAAAGGCTTACTCGGTGAGATGAAAAAACGCAATATTGCTACGCATCTTGGCAATAAGATGAAAAAATTTGAAGTTGATAAGGTAGTTACCGAAGGTGGTGAATTTGCTGCAGATTTAATCTTGTTTATGCCTGGCATGACAGGCAACAAATGGTTTGACAATTCTGATCTTATGCGTAGCGAAGGCGGGCTGCTTAAGGCTAATGGTTTTTGTGAA
>QOAH01000054.1 GCA_003978185.1 Candidatus Thioglobus sp. | reverse complement strand
TTATATAAAATCAACTGGACATAGCTTAATACTTAACGTTTCTGCTGATGAATTGCCAGAAATGAAACTAGAATGGGAAGTGCCAAAGATTTGGAATGCTTTTGAGCGTAATCGAGCTCGCGCTTATGCAGTAGCCTTTAATATGATGGTTACTATGGAAAACTGGGTACGTGCCAATGATATGGTGAAACGCGGCGAAACTAAAGTGGCTACGCCATTTGAAATTCCTAAAAAAGGTCAGTTTCTTGGTGTGGGTTTCTGGGGTGCAGGTCGTGGTTATTTAGCGCATTGGTGTGTGATTGAAAATGGCGTTTTAGCAAACTATCAGATCTCTACCCCGTCAACTGTTAACGCATGTCCAAAGACCCCATGGGGAGAGAGTGGCGCGTATGAGCAGGCTGTGCTGAATACGCCAATCATTGAGACTAATTTTACCGACGAGAAGGATTTTAAAGGTATTGATATATTGCGTGCTTTACGTAGTTTCGACCCTTGTATGCCATGTACCACACACGTGATGATTGAGGGTACTGATAGAGTGATTACTCGTGAAGTTACTACCTGTGCATGTGGAATCTCCTAATATAGTTGTTATTAAGCTAGATTAAAAAATTATGGCTAAGATTGGAATAGGGCTGGTTGGTTATTATCAGTTCGTTCGCGGGTATCCTATTGGTCCTACTCTGAAAGAACATATTGATGCGGCAGATTGGGCTGACGATGTGGAAATTAAAGAGATGAACTGGGGGCCTATTGCGATCGTTCAAGAATTCCAGGCTGAAAAAATCAACTATGATCGTTTTTTACTAATCACAGCGGTTGATCGTGGTTTGCCCGCAGGTACAGTGACATGCCGTCGTTGGGTTGGTGGTGAAATCGATATTATGGATACTCAGGATCGAGTGTTTGAAGCGGTGACAGGAATTATTAGTATGGATAATTTACTCGTTATTGGTGAGCATTTTGAAATTTGGCCTAAAGAAGTTATAACCATAGAAGCTCAGGTAGTTGATACCGCAATGGGAGATTTGGTTATGTCTGAAATGGAGATTAACCGACAACGTGGTGAAATAAGTATTATTGGCGACAATCCTTTAACTGATGACATGGAGAAATTAGTAAATGAATTATTCGAAAAGATTAATCAAGCGGTTGTAGGTGGCGCTCAAGCGATGGATCTTGTGCCCTTGGGAATTGAGCAACTTAATAAATTAACAGATGTGTGTCATTACCAAATAGATGATACAAGCACCGTAGTTGATCCAATTAAATGATATATAATTGAGTTGAATATATACAAAGATTGTACTAAATAGCTAAATAAAAGGAGTTTCTCATGGGTTCAAGTTTAAATAGAAATCAACAAACTAATGAACTTGATCGGTTGGTCAATCGTGAAGAGGTATTAGAAATTTGTTATTGGTATCAAGGTGAAGGCTTTGGGGATGTTTATAACTCTCCTTCAATGAATACATTTCTGAAATGTGATAACGATGCGATTGATGATGCCTTTTTAGAATTATCTGAACAAGGTTTTTTGGAGCCAATTGAGCTTGGTTCGACCTTATCCTACAAATTTACTGCTAGTGGAAAGAAGGAGGGTGGTCGTTTATTTAATGCCAGCTTTGCCGACCTTCAGAAATCATCACATGGTGAATGTGCTGCAGGCTGTTGTGATGGAGATGATCACTCTGCATGTGGAGATGGTTGTTCCCTTTAGGCTCATAGCCCCTACAAATAAATAAATGATCTTTTATTTTTCGAGTAATTTAAAAGGAGTATTTCTGTGTCAGTAATATCTTATCTATTTATTAGGTCTGGAGCTCTTTAAAAATGGCTGCTAATAACGAGCAAGAGCGTATTGGCTATATGACCTCTGGTGGGTGGGAGAAGTTACTTCAACAAGTTAATGCACAAATTGAAGATTTAGAACAAATTTCAGATTCCGAAGTAAAGGATAAGGTCTTTACTTTGCTGGCAGGTATTGATGCTATTCATCGAGAGTCTCTGGGGAGGTTGGTTAGTTTATTTAAGGAGGGCGTCCTTGAGCAAGTGATTAACGACCCACCGATTCATACTTTAATGGAGCTATATGATCTGCTACCGGCTTTGGAGGAACATCAAGAGCAACAGTATGATAAAAATGGATTCCCTGTAATTCCATTAGATGTCATAACCGGATCAAAAGGTGCTGCTCCAGTCAAGTCTATCATTCCTCACTGGGTTCCTGTACCAGATTCGAAATCAACGTTAGAACCGAATTCAATCCGTTCTGTTAATATAGATGGCCATCATATTATTCTGTGTCGCGTTCGTGTTATTGATGATGAATATTTTGCAGTTTCTGCGTTTTGCGCACAAGATGGTTCCTCGCTTGAGACGGCGACTATTAATAAATACACATTAACCTGCCACAATCATAAAGGTTGTCATTACGATATACGACAAGGTACCCGTATCGCCGCTCGCGGAGAAAGTATTGATTGCTACCCGGTAGAGGCGGATGAAAAACGTATTATGATCGGTATAGACATGGATTTTGTTCCAAATCTTCCAGTCTTTTAACTGATAAATATGAGTGACCAGGACTATAGATTGCTCGTTGTCGGTGTGGGTAACGTATTGCAAGGTGATGATGGTTTCGGAGTGGAGCTGGCAAACCGTCTGATGTTAAGAACTGATATTCCAGATAATATAAAGCTAATGGAAACTGGCATTGGTGGAATGAGTTTAATTCAAGAGCTTATGTATGGCTATGACGCCTTATTGATTCTTGATGCTTATCAAAAAGGTGGTGAGCCTGGACAATTGTATTTATTAGAACCAATACTGCCAGATTTATCAGGGCTTAAGCCTCATGAGCTTCGTGATTATTTTGCTGATACCCATTACGCAACCCCTATGCGTGCATTGAATTTTCTATCACGTGTCGGTCAGTTGCCAAAAGTAGTCAATATTGTCGGTTGCGAGCCCGAAGAAATAGATGACATGACACTTGGCTTAAGTAAAGTTGTTACAGATGCCATCCCGAAAGCAGAAAAAATGACAATAGACTGGATCAGCAGGCATTTAAAGTCTGAAGCTTACCTGTAATTATCGATATGTGTATTAAGCAAGTGCAATCACTGTATTTAATTGTTGGCGATCAACAGGTTTATCCTTGTGATCATGAAACCTATAGGTGTTTTAAGTTGCCAACACACGCTAGAATTATAAGGACCTAATTATGAACAATTATACAAAAACATTGGCAGATGGATTGAGCGCATATGAGCAACGAAATTATAAGCAAGCGGCAGAAATATGGGCAGTTCTTGCCAATCAAGGGGATGCCGAAGCGCAGTTCAGCTTGGGGGTCATGTTTAAAAATGGTATCGGTGTACCACAAAATGATACTGAGGCAATGGGCTGGCTACGAAAATCAGCAGATCAAAATCATGAACATGCTAAATTGATTGTAGATGTTATTGACAGAGAGTCAGAGGATAACGTTCCAGTTCCACCTCAGTCTTAATTATTATTTCCTAGTGGAATATCTGAGCATTCCCTGAGTCTCGTATAATTGTTTATACACTCGTAACCAGGCTCTAATCATATGCGGTGCATACAATGGACTGCTTAATTTATTTCGTGTCGTAACTGCGAACATAATTATTGATATCGATAATGAATACTTTTGTCATTAGTCTAATTTGTCAGAGAGTAACTGCCCAGGTTTAACGGATCCATGATAAAGATTCCAATGAAAATTATCCAGCAATGGCTGTTGTAAGATCTTGTTAGCCAGATCTTGTTTTAGACGGGAAAAATCTAGTTGGTCATCACTTTGTTCATTGATAGTGCCTAATCGATCTAGTAACTCATTAAATAGCTCAGGAATAAAATTTTGTCGCAAACTAATAAAAGCGGTGTGAGTGTCATTACTCACCCACCAGGCAAATCGCATATTGCTATTGCAAGAATTAGAGTCTGTACATTCTGCTGTTAAGCTAAATTTCTGATTACTAATGCAATGCGTTATGTATTCAATCACATCTTTAACACCAGGACCAGGATGTGCAGATACAATGGTTAATTGATCTCGGTTCCAAATTAAATCAGCCTTTTTAAATGTATTTGCTGCTAGCTCCAACGCACGAAAAGCAATAGACAAGCCAAACCATGCATTACCAGTATGATATTTTAGTACCTCATTGAAACTGATCGATACGACTTTGCCATTGTCTATAATGCTAATATTGATGTTTTCAGAAGCTAAATCCATTAATCAACTCTAGATGGGTTTAATTAATTATTGTATTGACAGCATGCACACAACTCAAACTACAATGGGAGTTGTGTGCATCAAATAGTTATAATTATTTTTTTGTAGATGCCTCTTTTTTAGCATCAGAAAAACCTCTAGCGTATGCATTTGCCTTGTCTGGAAGTGGCTGTAGTGACCTTTTTTCTATATCTAACTCTGCAAGTTTCAAAGCGATTTCATAAATTGCTTTAGCTCCAGCACATTTTGGATCAAAATCGATAGGCGCTTTAGCTTGACGTTCAGCTTCTATGAATTGTTCCTCTAGAGGCACATAACCAATGATTGATAACTCATGTTGTTCGCAAAATTGATCGATTGCAACTCTATCTGCTTCAGTTTTAACCTTGTTGGCAACAACAAAAATATTAGGAATTTCTAGTTCTGCTGATAAT
>QOAH01000132.1 GCA_003978185.1 Candidatus Thioglobus sp. | reverse complement strand
AACGGATAAGAAGGTCAGAGTTGTATCGCGTTTATCCGAACAAAACGTGGTAGATATTTTTGTGTATGGTGATGATTCAAAAGGCTTGTTTTTTAAACTAGTGAGTATTATTGAAAAATTAGGTTTAGATATTGTTGATTCGAAGATTTTAACGACGAAAGAAAATAAAGCTTACAACACTATTAGTGTTTTGCAAGATGACATTCTGGATCAAATTAATATTAGCCAAGAAGTGGAAGACGGGCTTAGTCAAAAGACACTAAGTGTGAAAGAAGCGGGTGATAAATTAGCGCATCGTCATTTTGATCATAAAATGAAAATTAGTTTTTCTCATAATGAAAAATGGAATTTAACTCAAGTAGAGGTTAATGTGATTGATAAACAAGGCTTATTGTCTAACATTGCCTATATTTTTCATCAGCTTGATATTAACCTAGTAAATGCTAGAATTACAACTTTGGGCGAGCGTGTGGAAGATATTTTCTTTATTAGTAATGCTAAAAAACAACCATTGAGCATAGTAGAAGAAAAACGACTAAAGCAAGCGCTTGAAGAAAAATTGTAAAATAATAGCATAAAGGTTAAATAATCGATATAATTTGCCTAACAACAGCTTTTCTGCTGTGATTTATTCCTTTCAGGTAAATATTACACAAACATATGAACGACAAAATTAAAATAGTAACGGATAGCTCATTTGAAGCCGATGTTATTAATTCATCACAAGTAGTTTTAGTAGACTTTTGGGCGCCTTGGTGTGGTCCTTGTAAGGCATTAGCGCCAGTATTAGACGAAATTGCTGATGAGTATGATGGCAAGGTTGTGATTGCTAAAATTAACGTTGATGAAAATGATCAAACACCACCAAAATATGGTGTTCGTGGTATTCCAACAATGTTGATTATTAAAGACGGCACAGTTGAAGCCACCAAAATGGGTGCTTTAAGTAAGGCAGAGTTAAGCGCTTTTATTGACGCAAGTATTTAAAACACAAGCACTTCATTTAAAGGTGAAGCATTTTTATAGTAAACATTTAATTCAAAAAAAACTTATATCGCGCTTAGCGCAACCATGTTGACTGCTCTGGTTGACATTTCCTTTCATTCATTGGACAATTCATGAAACTATCAGAACTAAAAAAATCATCCCCAGAGGAATTATTAGAACTTGCACAATCTTTAGGTGCTGAGAATATTTCTCGCGCTAAAAAACAAACTCTTATTTTTATTATTCTCAAAGCTAAAGCAGCCAATAATGAAGAGGTAATTGGTGATGGTACACTTGATATATTGCAAGATGGCTATGGATTTTTAAGATCAAGCGATGATTCGTATACATCAGGGGCAGATGATATTTATATTTCCCCTAATCAAATTAAACGCTTTAATTTGTCTACGGGTGATTTGGTTTCGGGAAAAATTCGCGCACCTAAGAAAGGGGAAAAATATTTTGCATTGGTTCAAGTATCTGAGGTTAATGGTGAAAACCCAGAGAGTGTTAGAAATCGAGTGCCATTTTCTTCATTAACACCTATTCATCCAGATGAACGAATCAAGCTTGAGATTGGTAATGGCGGTACTGAAGATATTACAGCGCGAGTTATTGATTTAGTTTCTCCTTTTGGCAAAGGGCAAAGGGGTTTATTAGTTGCACCGCCTAAGGCCGGTAAAACCATGATTATGCAAAATATTGCTACCTCAATCTCTCGCAACCATCCAGAGTGTGAACTCATTGTATTGTTGATTGATGAGCGTCCTGAGGAAGTAACGGAAATGGCTCGCACTGTGCGTGGTGAAGTGATTGCCTCAACTTTTGATGAATCAGCAAAGCGCCACGTTCAAGTGGCAGAAATGGTGATTCAAAAAGCTAAAAGACGCGCAGAGCAGGGTAAGGACGTTGTTATCTTACTTGACTCTATTACTCGTCTTGCAAGAGCGTACAACACCGTTGCACCTTCTTCGGGCAAAGTGTTAACCGGTGGTATTGATGCAAATGCACTACAGCGTCCAAAAAGATTTTTTGGTGCAGCTAGAAATATTGAAAATGGCGGTAGTATTACTATTATTGCGACTGCACTAGTTGATACTGGCTCGAAGATGGATGAAGTTATCTATCAAGAATTTAAAGGTACCGGTAATATGGAATTACATCTTGAGCGTCGCTTAAGTGAAAAACGTATATTCCCAGCCATTAATATTAATGCTTCTGGTACGCGTCGTGAAGAGTTAATCACCGATGAAAAAGAGTTGCAAAAGATGTGGATTTTAAGAAAAATCTTGCACCCTATGGATACAGTAGAAGCGGCAGAATTCTTAATTGATCGTTTAAAATTGTCCAAAACCAATGATGAGTTCTTCTCATCAATGTCGCAGAAGAAATAACACAATTCTCTTTTCTTGGCTTATACTGAAGCAATGAAATTTTCATCGGTCTTTAAGCCTAACAACACAATTCTTGCTAAATACTTGATGCGTAATGTATTGGTATTACTAGCAGCAGTGTTTATTGTGATTGGCTTGGTTGTGTTTGGCAATCAATTGGTTTTAGTTATTAAAGAAAGTCTTAAGCAGGGCATTCCGGTTGTAGATTTATTGCCATTAATTGGCTTTAAGATGATTAGAGATGTGCCCTTGATTTTATCATTGTCTTTATTTTTAGCCATTATTCTGTCTATTAGCGCCCTATATAAAAGTTCTGAAGCAATTGTAATGAACTCTCTAGGGTTAGGTGATAAACATTTTATGGGCTTTATACGACCAATTGTGTTTTCTCTTTTTGTGTTTGTTTTGTTCTTAACTACAGTCGTAGTGCCCTGGTCTAAACAACAAAGAAGCATGATTATGGATCGTACTGAGAACGCTTCAGAGTTTTCATTTATTAAGCAAGGCGAGTTTCAAGAGTTTAAAGGCGGTGATATTGTTTTTTATGCTTCTAAAGTCAGTGCGGGAGAAGAGGCTGGTGATCAAGATATGGAAGAGATCTTTATTTATACATTGGTAGGGTCTGAGTCTATTATTACATTAGCTGAACAAGCGCAAAAATATACTGAACCTACCACTAAAAGTGTTTATTTACGCCTTAAGAATGGAACGCGTTACCATGGCTTTCCCGGAGATAATAATAAAAAAATCTTGAAATTTGGTTTGTATGACTTACAAATTATTGATGGTGAGGTGGGGCGATCTGTTGTCAGCAATATCAAAACTGAAGGAAAAAATACTATTGATTTATTCCGTTCTGGTGATCTGAAAGCAGTAGCAGAATTGCAATGGCGTTTATCACAACCAATTAGTATTTTTCTTCTGTCTGCTTTGGGTGTTTTACTTGGTAAGGCTTCTCCTAGAGGTGGTAAGAATTTAGGCGTGCTGATTGGAGTGGTTATTTTTATTTTGTATAACAACGCTCTATTAATTGCCAAATCTACCCTGGAGCGTGGCGACTCAACGCCAATTGTGGGGTTGTGGTGGGTGCACGCACTTATGCTGTTAATTATTTTAATTTTCTATTTTTATAGACATGGGAAATTTTCCTATTATCTTGCTAAAATAGCCAAATAGTTTTTATATAAGGATGTATCCAATGCCAAGTAAGCCCAGTAAAGAGTTAGAAATTTTTGACAACCCTAACGCCGATCGTGATTATGTTATTAGAATCGATATGCCAGAGTTCACCTGCTTGTGCCCAAAAACAGGACAGCCTGATTTTGCCACACTACATTTAGAATACATCGCTGACAAAGCCTGTGTTGAGCTTAAGTCTTTAAAAATGTATATTTGGTCATTTCGTGATGAAGGCACTTTTCATGAGGCAGTCACTAACCAGATTTTAGATGATTTAGTGGCAGCAACTAACCCTCGTTTTATGCGTTTAAAATCGATTTTTAATGTGCGTGGCGGTGTTTACACCGAAGTGATTGCCGAATATCAACACCCCGGCTGGACCCAGCAGCCTGTAGTCAACCTTCAGCATTTATAAATTTTTAAATATTTTATGAAACCTATTCGTCAAAGTATTGAATTTGATAAAAAATTCCTAGACAAAGACGCGCTAAAGGTGGTTAATACCATTCATAAAGCTGGTTTTGAGGTGTATTTAGTGGGTGGCTGTGTTCGAGACTTGTTACTCGGCTTGGAGCCTAAAGATTTTGATATAGCGACTAATGCCAAGCCTGAACAAGTACACAAGCTATTTAAACGATCACGTTTAATCGGACGACGTTTTCGCTTGGTGCACGTGATGTTTTCTGCGCGTAAATTTATCGAAGTAGCTACTTTTCGATCAGGACAAGTACAAACAGCAAAGAGTGGTGTAATCGTACGTGATAACTGCTACGGCAATCTTGAAGATGATGTGGTGCGTCGAGACTTTAACATTAATGCGCTATATTACGATATACATAAGCATGAAGTGATTGATTATGTTGGCGGTTTAAAAGACCTTGAAGCGAGAGAGATTCATATCATTGGTGAGGCCAAACTTCGCTTTTCTGAAGACCCTGTGCGCATGATTAGAGCAGTTCGTTTTGGAGAAAAATTAGGTGCCGAGCTTAGTGACGAAGTCAAAAATTGTATTTTAGATCAAGCCTCATTACTCAGCAACATCTCACCGGCACGCTTGTATGAAGAATGTATTAAGTTATTTCATAATGAATATGGATTTGAGGTTTATGAACAATTAGAAAAATATGGCTTATTAAAGCATTTGTTTAAGCAAACACATAAAAATGATTTTATTAAAAAAGCATTGTTAAATACGGCTGCACGTATTAAACAAAACAAGCCTGTTACCCCTGTTTTTTTGTTTGCTGTCTTTTTATGGCAAGCGCAAAATGAGCGCTTTATTATGATTAAGAAAAAACAGCGTTCATTTTATTTGGCAATGACTCAGGCCTCTGAAGAGGTAATTATCAACCAAATTAAGCAAGTTTCACTACCAAAGTGGCTCACCGCTAGAATTAAAGATATTTGGATAATGCAATCAAAACTAGAAAAAATGCACCCTAAAAAAGTAGATGATCTATTACAAAATCCACGATTTAGAATGGCTTATGATTTCTTATTACTCCGCTCACAAAGCATTAACCCTGAGTTAAAGGATGTGGCTACATTCTGGACTAAAGCACAACAATGAAATCAGTCCTAATTACGGGCTGTTCTAGTGGGATCGGCCTGTGTTTAGCGCAAGGTTTAAAGCATAAAGGTTATCGAGTTTTTGCCACCGCTAGAGATATTAAAGATGTAGATCAGCTCAAACAACAAGGTTTTGATGCTTTTGTACTAGATTTGTCCTCATCTCAGTCTATTAATATAGCAATTAAAGCAATTTTTGAACAAACGAATGATTTGTACGGTTTGATTCATAACGGCGCTTATGGGCAAGTAGGAGCATTAGAGGATATTTCTCGTCAAGCGTTAGAAGAACAATTTCAAACCAATGTATTTGGTTGGCATGAACTCACCAATTTGGTTTTGCCAAAAATGAAGTCAAAGAATGAAGGTCGAATTATTTATTTAAGCTCTGTATTGGGTTTTGTGGCAATGCCTTTTAGAGGGCCTTATAACGCCTCTAAATTTGCCATAGAGGGATTGGTCAACACATTGCGCTTAGAGTTGGCAAATACTAATGTGCAGTTATCCTTAATTCAGCCAGGACCGATTGAATCTAAATTTAGAATCAATGCCTATAAAGCATTTATGAAACATGTAGATATGGAAAATAGTGATTACCAATCAAATTATGAAAAAATGATTAAGCGCTTGCAATCTGATGAATTAGCAGATTTTACTCTGCCAGCAACTGCAGTATTAAAATGCGCACAACATGCGCTAAGCGCCAAGCAATCAAAGATTCATTATCACGTGACTTTTCCAACCAAATTGTTTGCCATATTAATGAGGTTGTTACCAGCATGGTTAATGGATAAAATACTTAATAAAGCTGGCGGTGGTGGAGAGAGATAATATGACAAAAAAATTTGATTTTAATAAAGGCTTACTGGAATTAGAAAGCATTGTAAAAACCATGGAATCTGGTGACTTAAGTCTGGAAGATTCGTTGAAGTATTTTGAACAAGGCGTACAACTAACACGTCAGTGCCAATCAGCACTGAGCGCAGCGGAGCAAAAAATTGCATTGTTAAGCGCTGACGATGATTACCAAACTCAAAAACCGTTAGACTGACTTTAAAGACGATTTTATGAGTTTTACAGACTACACTCAGCGTGTTAATCAGCACTTAGACGAGTATTTATCGAGTCAAAGTAGCTTGACCAAAGCCATGCGTTATAGTGTGTTATCTGGTGGTAAACGTTTTCGACCTATCCTAACCTATGCTGTAGCTAATACCTTTGGTACAGATCTTAATTTAGTTGATTCGAGCGCTTGT
>QOAH01000006.1 GCA_003978185.1 Candidatus Thioglobus sp. | reverse complement strand
TGGTCATAAGAAAGGTGAGCACCCTACATTAGAAACCCTAACAAAACGTGCGTTTGGTAACTACCGACGACGAAATTTTTACAAAAAAGAGCTTGAATCTTTCTTACTCATGTCGCGTGAAAATGCCATGCCTCCATTAACTATTAAAGGCTCTTACGCTGGTGCAATGGGCTACCCACAGTTTATTTCTAGTTCATATCGTCATTATGCAGTTGATTTTAACCAAGATGGAAAAATTGATCTATTTTCAGATCCTATCGATGCTATCGGCTCTATTGCTAATTATTTTGACAAGCACCAATGGCATGACTTTGGTGAGATTGCACGCCCTATCACACTATCAGGTGCACATTTAAAATACACTACACGCTCTACCAACAAACCTAAACAGAACACTCAATATTGGCGCAACAAAGGTTTAAACATTGACTCAAATATTCATAACAAAACCAAACTTGCTTTCATTCGCTTACCACAACAAAAAATTGACGAAACCTGGCTCACTTTTTGGAATTTCTATGTACTAACCCGTTATAATCACGATAACAGATACGCCATGGCTGCCTATCAATTATCAACAAAAATAAGGCAACAATTCAATCGAAACAATCACTAGATAAATTATGCAATATCAATCACTTATAAAAAAAATATCAACAACTATTCTACTAACCAGTACAGTTATTGCTCTCAATGCTCAATCGGCTATTTTCATCACCCCAAAAGCACCTTCGATCAATGCCGCTGCCTATGTGGTACTTGACTATAATTCAGGCTCAATTATCGCATCCAACAATGTAGATGCAAAACGCGCACCAGCTAGCTTAACTAAATTAATGACAGCTTACGTCGTATTCCAACTGATTAAAGATGGTCGTGCTAATCTAGATGACGATGTCAAAATTAGTGAAAAAGCTTGGAAAACTGGCGGTTCTAAAAGTTTTATTGAAGTAGGTAAAACCATTAAGTTAGAAACCTTACTCAAGGGCATGATTATTCAATCAGGTAACGATGCGGCGGTTGCTCTTTCTGAACACATTGCTGGTACAGAAGGTACCTTTACTGCCTATATGAATGAATATGCACAAGAACTTGGCATGCTCAACACGCGTTTTGAAAATGCTTCAGGTCTCGACTATCAAGATCAGCACACCAGTGCAGCAGACATGGCAATATTGGCCGCTGCTACAATTAGAGATTTTCCTGAATTCTATCCTTGGTATAAACAAAAAGAATTCACTTATCACGATATCAAACAGCGTAATCGTAACAAGCTCTTGTGGAGCGACAACACGGTTGACGGCCTTAAAACTGGCTTTACCAAAAAAGCCGGATACAACTTAGTGGCTAGCGCTAATCGTATGGATATGCGTTTGGTTTCAGTCGTGTTAGGCTCAGGTAGTACTGCTTCTCGTACCGAGCAGACACAAAAGATTCTAGACTACGGATTTCGCTTTTTTGAAACCATCAAAATCAGTGATGTTAGCAAAGAAGTGCCTATTTCTAAATCAACTAACGATACAATTAATGTTGGCTTATCAGGCGAAACTTACTTAACCCTGGCCAGGGGTCAGTTCAAGCTTTCTCAGCAAGCCATTGCACTTAATGGTGAACTTTCAGCCCCTATCAAACAAGGGGATTCTGTAGGTTATTTAATGATCACTTTCCAAGGGGAGACTTTAACTAAACTACCTTTAATTGCTCTTGAGGATGCTCAAGAAGCTGGATTTTTCTCTCGTATGATTGATAACATTAAGTCTATCTTCTAAACGTGGTTTTTTTAAACGGCGCGTTTATTCAAAAAATCAAAGCCTCTATTTCCGTTATGGATAGAGGTTTTTTATTTGGCGATGGTGTCTATGAAGTTATCCCTGTTTATCATGGCAAAATATTTCGCCTAACCGAACATCTGGATCGCCTACAAAATAGCCTAGATTCAATCCAAATTACCAACCCCTATTCACATGATGAATGGCACACTATTCTAACCAAGCTAAATAGCTTTTCAACCGAGTTAGATCAGTCACTTTATTTACAAATTACCCGTGGTGCTGATACTCAGCGTAAACACAACTTTGATACTCTAACACCTACGGTGTATATCGAAGCTAACCCACTTACACCCAAATCAAAAGCGCAATTAAAAATAGGCTTTTCTGCCATGACTCGTGAAGACATTCGCTGGCATCGATGCGATATCAAATCCACTTCATTGTTAGCCAATATTCTCTATGCACAAGAAGCCAAACAATATCAAGTTGAAGAGATGATTTTATCTCGCAATCATGAGGTTACTGAAGGCGCTACTTCTAATGTTTTTATGCTCAAAGACAACACGCTATTCACACACCCTACCGGCCCTAACATTCTTTCAGGTATCACCCGTGACTTAGTTATTAGCAGCGCCAAAGCCTGCAGGCTCGACATACAAGAAACCCCGTTTTTATTGGATGATATGCAGCATGCTGACGGATTATGGATCTCAAGTTCAACGCGTGAGATCATGCCCATCACTTTGCTAGACAACCGACCTATTAACCAGGGTGTGATCCACCCAGCCTGGTCGTGTGTGTATGACCACTACCAACAACTCAAAAATGATTGACCAGCGCTTAGACTTACTCACCGACTGGTTAGATGTTTTTTTTGGTGATGAGAACTTTGTCATTACCACGGCCAGCGATGATGCCAGCTTTCGTCGTTATTTTAGAATTGAGCGAGACAACGCCAGCTTTATTGCCATGGATGCCCCGCCTTCCAAAGAAAACTGCGAACCCTTTATTCACATTGCTAAACATCTAATTACTGGCGGTGTTCACGCACCAAAAATCATTGAGACCAATCTAAATCAAGGTTTTTTATTGTTAGAAGACTTAGGTAATCAAACTTTTTTAAACGCACAGCAAAAAAACTTTGATATCCAACATTATAAGAATGCCATTGATGTTCTTATTAACATTCAATCATTAGGGACTGATTCGGCCAATATTCCATCATATGATCATGCTCTACTCACAACCGAGATGCAGCTACTGATTGACTGGTACTTGCCAGAACTCAGCAACGAGCAACACACACAATTACAAACCATTTTTGATTTATTAAGTGATAACGCACTAAGCACCAATCAAGTCTTTGTCCATCGTGATTATCATTCCCGTAACCTAATGATGCTTGAGAACAACGAACTGGGTGTGATCGACTTTCAAGATGCAGTGTTCGGCTCAAATACTTACGACCTATGCTCTTTATTAAAAGATGCTTACTTTGAGCTTGATCCAGCCGATTTATACACTTTGCTGCGTTATTATTATGACCAAGTCAATATCGACATACCTTTTACCGAATTTGAAAAACAGTTTGACCTCATGGGCTTACAACGCCACCTTAAAATATTAGGTATATTTAAACGTTTATCTATTCGTGATAGCAAACACCAGTATCTAACAGATATACCGCTAGTAGCAAAATATGCGCTTGCTGTTGCTAATAAATACCCAGAATTAGAGTCGCTCAGCAGTATTATTGAATTGGCTAACCAGCAAACCCATGCAATGATTCTGGCAGCAGGTCGTGGTGAGCGCATGATGCCACTCACAAAAAACACACCAAAACCTTTAATCAAGGTTAAAGGCGCTGCACTTATCGAGCATTCAATCAATGCACTGAAACAAGCAAAAATCACCAATATTGTTATCAATACTTCCTATTTAGGTGAGCAACTAAGCGCATACTTAGGTGACGGCTCTAATTTTGGTGTTCATATTACTTATAGCAATGAATCTAATGGCGCATTAGAAACCGCAGGTGGCATTATTAATGCATTACCCTTGTTAGCGCCAAACAGCAATCCTAAGGGAGGGCTAGGCAATAAACCTTTTATTGTGATCAATTCTGACGTGCTTTGTAACTATGACTTGTCTAAGTTAATACTGCCCGTTGGATCTTTAGCACATTTGATATTAATCGATAACCCGCCTCACAATCCTAACGGTGATTTTTCACTGGTTAACAATCACCAGGTTACTAATGCACACGGTCAAACTTATACTTTCTCAGGGATTGGTATCTATCACCCAGATTTATTTAAATCACATTTAACTGTTGAACAAAAATTACCACTCTACCCATTACTTAAAGAAGCCATTGCTAATGGCCAATTGAGCGGCGAACATCACAACGGATACTGGCAAGATGTGGGTACGCCTGAGCGTTTAAAACAAGCTAACAATTCTTAAATAGAAAGCAGATATAAATGTAAAATAGTTTGTGGTAGTGCTAAGGGTGCACCGACAATGAATGGTTATGAACCCCGCCAGATCCGGAAGGAAGCAACGGTAATAATTTTTTCATGTGTTGGCTGTTATTCTTGGTGCTACCACTTTTAATACAATAAATTCATAAATGAGCGAACACTATCAAGTTTTAGCACGCAAATATCGCCCTCATACATTTAATGAGATGGTTGGTCAAACGCACACAGTTAAAACACTCATTAACGCTCTCGATGCCAACAATCTCCATCATGGCTTTTTATTCACCGGCACACGTGGCGTCGGTAAAACCACCATTGCCCGTATCTTTGCCAAATCCATCAACTGTGAACAAGGTGTTAGCTCAAAACCTTGTGGTACGTGCGCAACTTGCATTGAGATTGACCAAGGCCAATCCGTTGACTTAATCGAGCTCGATGCTGCTTCACACACAGGTGTAGACAACATGCGCGATATTTTAG
>QOAH01000074.1 GCA_003978185.1 Candidatus Thioglobus sp. | reverse complement strand
CGCAAGCGCTCAATACCTCACCAGCTTTAACCTAGTGGTTAAGCAACCATAATTGGGCTGTCGCCAAGCGGTAAGGCAACGGGTTTTGATCCCGTCATGCGCAGGTTCAAATCCTGCCAGCCCAGCCATACTTTTTCCTTAAATATCAATGACTTATATAATATTTAGGGATTTTTACGTCTAAAACATACCCCCTGATACCCCTAGCTTTTCGGATTTTGTGGTTCACTCATTGGGTTACTTTTTGGGTTACTTTTTTATCGACCATTATTACAGTCACATGGAGGGCATACAAATTGCTGAGGCATTTGCATCATTTTCTGAGGAGCGCTTACCAATCTGACTTTTTTTGGGCGTATAATTAGCCACTAAATTACCACTGGCTTACTTATGTCACTCGACAAAATTAAAATCTTTAGCGGTAACGCTAACCCACAGCTTTCTGGCGAAATTTTTTCTCAACTTAACATTGCACAAGGTAAAGCCATAGTTGGACGATTTAGCGATGGCGAATCACAAGTTGAAATTTTAGAAAACGTACGTGGTTGTGATGTGTTTATTATTCAACCAACTTGCGGGCCATCACCTGCCGAGACATTAATGGAACTCTTGGTCATGGTTGATGCATTAAAACGCTCATCAGCGGCTCGTATTACTGCCGTTGTTCCTTACTTTGGTTATTCAAGGCAAGACCGTCGCTCGCGTTTAACCCGTGTGCCAATTACTGCAAAATTAGCCGCTAAGATGGTAGAAGCTTCAGGCGTTGATCGCATCCTAACAATTGATTTACACGCAGACCAAATCCAAGGTTTTTTCAATATTCCAATTGATAATATTTATGCTCAGCCAGTATTATTGGCAGACATACTATCCAAGGGTTACGAGGATGTTGTGGTTGTCTCGCCTGATGTAGGCGGTGTGGTGCGTGCTCGTGCTGCTGCAAAACGTATTAACGATGCAGATCTGGCGATTATTGATAAGCGTCGCCCAGCACCTAACATGGTGAAAGTCATGAACGTGATTGGTGACGTGGAAGGCCGTACCTGTATTATTATTGATGACATGGTTGATACGGCAGGCACATTATGTCAAGCAGCTGGCATCTTAAAAGAAAAAGGTGCGAAAAATGTCGTGGCCTATGCAACACATGCGGTGCTTTCTGGTAATGCCATTGACAACATCAACAATTCTGAACTCGATGAATTGGTCACAACCAACACCATTCCTTTATCTAAAGATGCAGTTAACTGTAGCAAAATAAGGCAACTGTCCATTGCCCCAACCTTGGCAGAGGTGATTAAACGCATCAGTGAAGAAGAATCTATTAGCACCATCTTTGCCGACACTCAATAACTAGCCTAAAAGTACTCAAGGCTATGATTTCTGAGTAAAAAATTTATGTATAATCCTTCCTTTGGCCCGTCACCTATTCAATTCAAAAACACAGGTTTATGAAATCTACAACTAAAGAACACAAAAAAGCACTACAAAAACTTATCATGATTGGTAAGGATAAAGGTTACTTAACCTATTCTGAGCTTAACGATCTACTACCAAAAGATTTGCTTACACAAGAACAAATTGAGCCCATCGTTACTATTTTAGAAGAGTTGGATATTGTTGTATCGGAAACCATTCCTGATGCTGATACCTTGGTTGTAGAGTCAGGCGCTAAGGCGCAGTCTACTTCTGCTGAAGCAGCTATTGCGGCACTCGCAGCACTCGATTCAGAATTTGGTAGAACCACTGATCCTGTCAGAATGTACATGCGTGAAATGGGCGTGGTCGACTTATTAGAGCAGTCAGATGAGATTCGCATTGCCAAAGAAATTGAAGCTGGTGTCTTTGAAATTATGAAGGCTATTACACTTTATCCATCCATTACTGATTTCTTCTTCAAGGCGCATACACGTCTTGAAGAGGGAAAATGTAAGATGACTGATGTGATTATTGGTTACCAAGGTGACGCTGAAGATTTTGCAGCAAAAAAAGCCGCATTTGATGCAGGCGAGTTTGACGATGATGAAGAATACGAAGACATGGAAGAGATGGAGTACACGGGTCCAGATGAAGATAAGGTGCATACTCGTTTTGAAACCATCTTAAAGTGTTCTGGTAATTATCAAGAAATTAACGAAAAACACGGCTTCCGCCACAAAAAAACCATTGCTGCTCGTGAGCAATTATCAGTTGGCTTATCTGATTTGCGTCTTGCACCAAAATTAGTCAGCACGATGATGGAAGTTATTTGTGACCACGTTGCCTTGATGAAGAAACAAGAAAAAACCATTCAAAATGCTTGTCTTTATGCCGGCATGGAGAGAGAACAATTCTTTAAATTATTTACCGACAATGAAACCAATTTTAATTGGTTAAAAGGCGCTAAATTAGATAAAAAAGTAGCTGACGCATTAAAGATTAGTAAAGACGAAATCTACTACGCACAAAAGAATCTTCTTGAGTATGAAGAAGATATGCAGCTCACAGTGCCAGAACTGAAAGCATTGAACAAACTATATCGTCGTGGTGATCGTCGTGCCAAGATAGCCAAATCTCAAATGATTGAGGCAAACCTGCGTTTGGTTATTTCCATTGCTAAAAAATACGCTAACCGCGGTCTGCAATTCTTAGACTTGATTCAAGAAGGCAATGTCGGCTTAATGAAAGCGGTGGATAAATTTGAATATCGTCGTGGCTATAAGTTTTCAACTTATGCAACTTGGTGGATTCGTCAGGCTATTACTCGTTCGATTGCTGACCAAGCGCGTACTAT
Source organism: Candidatus Thioglobus sp. (assembly GCA_003978185.1). The sequence goes on along the minus strand of QOAH01000074.1, from coordinate 1,978 downwards.
TCGTATTCCAGTACACATGATTGAAACTATCAACAAACTCAACCGTGTTCGTCGTCAATTATTACAAAAATTTGGCCGTGAAGCAACACCTGAAGAGTTAGCGGTAGAAATGGAATTACCAGAATACAAAATCATTAAGATTTTAAAAATCGCCAAAGAGCCTTTGTCCATGGAAACGCCGGTAGGTGACGATGAAGATTCGAATATCGGTGATTTTATTGAAGACACCAACTTATCCTCTCCAGTGGAAATTACAACCCGAGAAAGCTTAAAAGAAACAACGAGTGAACTACTAGCCAACCTTTCGCCTCGTGAAGCTAAAGTGTTAAAAATGCGTTTTGGTATTGATATGAATACCGATCACACGCTTGAAGAAGTTGGCCGTCAGTTTGATGTAACACGTGAACGTATTCGTCAAATCGAAGCTAAGGCTCTGCGTAAACTAAGACACCCTTCTCGCGCACACAAACTACAAAGCTTTTTGGAATAAAACCCTTACGGGCCTATAGCTCAGCTGGTTAGAGCAATCGACTCATAATCGATTGGTCCTTGGTTCAAGTCCAAGTAGGCCCACCAAATTACCACTTATTTTTCCTTTCTAACTGCGTTAGATTAAATAAAACACTCATTCACATAGCAATATCTATGCTCCATCGTGTTTTTCTTAATCCGCCTTGTATAAAGGTAAAATACTTGTAATTACTATGTTGCCTATTAATCCTTATCTCATTCCTGCGCCCAAAAAATACTTGTGATTTACCACACTATTTATAGAAATGAAAAAGGTATGATAAGACACTATGTTTGACGCACTGATACCACCGCTAATTAAACTCACCACTGAAGTTGGTGAAGCGATTATGTCTTTTTACAAAAGTGACATCAATATTAAGGTTAAGTCTGATGAAACCCCGCTCACAATTGCCGACCAGACAGCGCACCAACTCATTGTTAGTGCCTTAGAAAAACTCACGCCAAATATACCCATTCTCTCAGAAGAATCTGATGCTATTGCTTTTGATGAACGCTCAAAATGGAGTGAATATTGGTTAATCGATCCATTGGATGGAACGCGAGATTTTTTAGAACATACGGGTGAGTTTTGTATTTGTATCGCCTATATCAAAGCACACAAACCCATATTTGGCATGATTTATGCACCAATCAATAAAGCCCATTATTACACCTTAAATGGCCAAAGCTTCAAGCTTCAAAACAAGGTAGAGCAAACTTTGGTCACACAGCCGCCATCCATCCCACTCAAAGTGGTGATTGGACATCATTCTTTTCTCAATGATCAGTTGAAAGAACATTTAAAACAACAATCAGATTACCAACTTAGTCGATTGGGTAGTGCTTTAAAATTTTGTCAAATCGCTGAGGGTTATTACGACTATTACCCAAGGTTCGGACCCTGTTCTGAATGGGACACAGCGGCTGGATCGTATATATTACAAGGGGCAGGAGGTAGTGTAGTGGATGAACAAGGTGAAACGCTTAAATACAACATCAGGGATGATTTAACCTCGCCAATCTTTTTTGCTTCAGCCAAACCTTAACGACAAATCAATCGCATTAATATTTTTTGTAATGCTGCCAATAGAAATATAATCAACGCCAGTATCAGCAACGTCACTAATATTATTCTCATCAATATTGCCGGATGCTTCTATTGGCAACTTGCCTTTAGCCAATTTAACAGCACTAGACAGATCGTTGATTGAAAAATTATCACACAATACTCGAGTGATATGATCAAGTTTCAGCACCTGTTGTAATTGCTCTAAGTTCTCCACTTCGACAATCAAGGGTAGTTCTGGATATTGATTAACCGCTGTTTGTACTGCATGCTTAATAGAGCCAGCTGCGGCAATATGATTTTCTTTAAGCATGACACAATCATACAAACCCATTCTATGATTTACACCGCCGCCGTATTTAACCGCATCTTTCTGTGCTAATCGAAGCCCAGGCAAGG
>QOAH01000038.1 GCA_003978185.1 Candidatus Thioglobus sp. | reverse complement strand
GACACTACACCATTATCTAGAGATCAGCTTTCTAAGCAAATGAAGCTCGTAAACCCAAAATACAGTTTGCGAGAATGGTTTGTTGCACCTGCATATCAACAGGCGGCTGAGGGAAATTACACTCTAGTTCGGGAACTGCAAGATGTCATAACACAGCCTTACGCGGAGCAGTCTAAGGAGATAGAAGAGAAATACTACAGATTAAAGCCACTTGAACTCTTTGATGTTGGTGGATTATCACAATATAGTTGCTCATCTTAATTTATCTAAAACTGATTTGACAGCAATGCCACATCGTTAATGGCCTAATATTTATTAAAAAATAGTCATAGAATTTTTATCTGCATATCAGCAAAATATTTCGTATAATTATTTTATGATTAACTCTTTAAAATAAACATTATGCAAAAACACATTATCTCAACTGACAAAGCACCACAAGCCATTGGCACTTACTCACAAGCTGTACATGTTACTGGAGGATCAACGGTTTACTTATCTGGACAAATTCCTTTGGTGCCGGAGACCATGGAAATGATTGAAGGTGGTATTAGTGAGCAAATTAACCAAGTCTTTAAAAACTTAACTGCAGTTTGTAAAGAATCTGGTGGCAGCCTCAATGATATTGTTAAACTCAATATTTACTTAACTGATTTAAACAACTTCCCGGTAGTTAATGAGATCATGGCTCAATATTTTGACGAGCCTTATCCTGCACGTGCAGCGGTTGGTATTAACGAGCTACCTAAAGGCGCGCAAGTAGAGATGGATGGGGTAATGGTGGTTAAGGAAGACAGTTACAGCTTTTAATACTCCTAAAGGAAGGCTATCCTGATGCACAATTTATCTGATCCAATAATTTCGCTCAACGGATTAGGCCCAAAAGCGCAAGAAAAACTCAACAATATCGGTATTTACAACTTGGAACATTTACTGTTTCACTTGCCGCATCGCTATCAAAACAAAACCAAATTTACCTCATTAGATGACGCGCAGGTTGGTTCCGAGATATTGGTACAGCTCACGATTGATCGTATTGAAGAAGTGGCAACAAGACAACGACAACTGTTGTGTTATTTATCTGACGAAAATAATCGCAGCTTACTTTTGCGATTTTTCCATTTTAATCAGTATCACAAACAACAATTCGTGCGAGGTGATATCATCCAATGCTTTGGCGAAATTAAGATTGGGCGAGAAGGTTTGGAAATGCATCACCCGGAGTATCGATTAATTTCAAAAGGCCAAGCAAATCTTTTAGAAACGACATTAAGTCCTGTTTACCCGTTAACGGGCAATCTTCACCAAGCACAACTCAAAAAATGGATCAATATTGCACTGGAAACTTTAAAAAATTCCTCACTTAGTGATAATTTTGAAAATTTGGCAAAAAACTCAATGCCAACACTCAAACAAGCACTGGAAACGCTGCATCACCCCAAAGAAGGGGAAAACCTCGAACAAATTGCTGAATTTAAGCATATTTCACAGCAAAGGCTCATTATTGAAGAGCTTTGCGCACATCAACTCAGTCTACTCAAGCTCAAAAACGAACGCAAAAGTAAAATTTCCAATATTTTTAAAATTTCCAATATTTTATCTAAGCGATTATCCGAAAATCTTGGCTTTCAACTCACCAACGCACAACAAAGAAGTATTGATGAAATTAATACTGATTTAGCTTTAAATCATCCAATGCTTAGGTTGTTACAAGGTGATGTTGGCTCTGGAAAAACCATTGTCGCGGTTTTTGCCTGTTTGCAAGCGATTGAAAATGGTTTTCAAACGGCCATTATGGCGCCTACTGAAATTCTTGCCAACCAACATTTACATGGTTTTTCAAATTACCTTGAACCTTTAGGCGTTGAAGTTGCCTTTTTAACCGGTTCACAAAATACAACTGAGCGCGCTGAACAATTAGACGCCATCCAATCCGGTAAAGCGCAGGTGGTGATCGGCACACACGCTCTATTTCAAGCCTCAGTTAGGTTTAATAAATTGGGTTTAGTGGTGATTGATGAACAGCATAAATTTGGCGTACATCAACGTTTATCTTTGGTGCAAAAAGCACACAACACACCACACCAATTAGTCATGACCGCCACTCCTATTCCTCGCTCATTAACCATGAGCGCTTATGCTGACCTTGACACCTCAATTATTGACGAATTACCACCAGGCAGAACACCAATCAAAACCATTGCCCTTAGCAGTGAGCGTAAAGACGAAGTGGTGCAAAAAATAAAACAAGTGTGCAAGGATAGTAATCAAGTATATTGGGTTTGTACACTCATTGAGGAATCAGAAGTATTGCGTGCAGAGTCTGCCATAAAGACACACCAATACTTGCAAGAAAATCTACCAGGATTATCGATTGTACTCATTCATGGCAGAATGAATAAAGACGAAAAATCTAAAATTATGCATCAATTTTCCAATGGGGAGATTAATGTACTAGTAGCCACCACTGTGATTGAAGTGGGTGTCAATGTGCCGAACGCTTCGCTCATGGTGATTGAAAATTCGGAACGATTGGGTTTGGCGCAACTACACCAACTACGTGGTCGCGTTGGTCGTGGTGCTGATGCGAGTATCTGTATCTTAATGTATCAATCACCACTAAGTGCCAATGCCACAGAACGGATCGATATTCTAAGACAAACCAACGATGGCTTTTTGATTGCTAATAAAGACTTAGAGCTACGTGGCCCAGGCGAGATTCTGGGTACGCAACAAACCGGTATTGCTGATATGAAAATTGCCAATATTGTGCGTGATGGCTACTTACTCAAACAAGTGCGTTTTTATTCAGAGCAATTCTTACAACTCGATAAAGGTAAGCAATATGCATTAATTATGCGCTGGGTCACTGCTGACAAAACTCAATACGCCAATACTTGAGATAATTGATTCGCGTAAAATACTCAAACTATGATTAACACGCAAGATTTAACTTGGGAAAATTTAACAAATACTAGCAATGTACCTGAGTCTGTACTGGGCTGGCTTGATGACGAACAATCGTTAACTGCCAAGCTCAAGCAAAAATTTGACGATTTTTCAGTCAATGTACTCTCACAGATACAAACAACACCACACAATAATGAAAATGAGATGTTAGACTTTGAAGGGCAATCAGTCATTAGAGAGGTGCAATTGCTGGGCAATCATCAAGTGGTTGTATTTGCACGCTCAGTCATACCAGTTACTGGCGATACGCAAGCCATATTGAAAATTGGATCCAAACCACTCGGTGAGATTTTGTTTAACGATCCTGACATTAAACGTGGTCAATTGCAAATTACGCATACTGGTAGCACTTGGGGTAGAAGATCGACCTTTACCATTGGCACTACTAAGCTTCTAGTCAGTGAATTTTTTCTGGAGTGTTTGTATGCGTGACGAACTGTTCTCTGGAAAAATCGATTTAGTTGATTTCACTTTTGACAAGCAAGTGGTTGATGTGTTCGACGATATGGTTAGGCGCTCAGTCCCAGGCTATCAAAGCATGATTGAAATGATAGGGCTTATTGTTAAAACTTACGGCCAAGACAATAGTTATTATTATGACTTAGGTGCATCTACCGGTGCTGCTGCTTTAGCGTTAGCTCTAAACAACCCGCATCAACATAATCGAATCATCGCTGTGGATAATTCGATTGAGATGGTGAAAAAGTGTAAAAACAATCTTGATGGTAAAATAACAAACTTTGAGGTTATCTGTAGTGATATTAACGATATAAGTTGTGAAAATTCATCTATCGTCGTATTAAACCTAACCTTGCAATTTATTCCAGTTGAACAAAGACAGGCTTTGATTAATAAAATTTACCAAGGTTTAAATCCTGGCGGTGTGCTGGTTGTTTCAGAAAAAATTCATTTTGATGATCTTAAGCGACAAGCAAAAATTACCGAGCTACACTTGGACTTTAAACGTGCCAATGGCTATAGCGAGTTAGAGATTGCCGCTAAGCGCCAATCAATAGAAAATGTACTGATTACTGACAATCAGCAAACGCACTTTGACCGATTCGAAACGGCAGGATTTAAACAAAGTTTGTGTCATTTTCAATGTCTTAATTTTGCTTCTTTCTTAGCAGTTAAATAATTGTAAAATAGCAAACACTATGCTTTTAATGATTGACAATTACGATTCGTTTACTTACAACCTAGTGCAGTATTTTGGCGAGCTAGGTCAAGTAGTTGAAGTTCATCGTAACGACGAAATTACAATTGATGAAATTGAAAAGCTCAACCCTGAGTTTTTAGTGATCTCCCCCGGCCCTTGTACGCCGAATGAAGCAGGGATTTCCATTGAAGCTATTAAACACTTCTCTGGCAAGGTGCCGATATTGGGTGTTTGCTTAGGCTTTCAAGCAATGGTGCAGGCCTTTGGTGGTAACGTGGTGGGTGCTAAAAAGATTATGCATGGCAAGATATCACCGGTACATCACAACAGCCAAGGTGTGTTCACGGATTTAAAAAATCCTTTAAATGCCACACGCTATCATTCATTAGTTGCTGAGCAGTCTAGCCTGCCCGATTGTTTTGATATTACTTCTTGGACTAAAGACGATCAAGGTAATATTGATGAAATTATGGGCATTAGACACAAAGAGTTTGCAATTGAAGGTGTGCAATTTCACCCAGAATCTATCTTGACTGAGGAAGGTCACGAGATGCTGGATAACTTTTTAAAAGGAAAAAATTAAAACTGATAACGACTATGGAAATATTAGAATTCTTACTAAAC
>QOAH01000023.1 GCA_003978185.1 Candidatus Thioglobus sp. | reverse complement strand
TAGAAAAAACAATAGAGCCAATTCAAGCTCAAAAAGTCGTTCAACCTATTATTGAAAAAGACTTATGGCAATATATTGCTAATCGTTACACATTAAGCGCCGCTAGTCAAAAAGATCTGTTTTGGCACATTGATTGGTTTAAAAAAAATCCTGATTACTTAACACGTGTTACCAAGCGTGCCAAGCCGTATTTATATTTGGTCACTCAGGAGGTTGAAAAATCCGGCCTACCGATTGAGATCGCCTTATTGCCGATCGTGGAGTCAGCGTACTATCCATTTTCTTATTCGCATGGCACTGCCTCAGGGCTTTGGCAGTTTATCCCCTCTACCGGTAAGCTGTACGGTTTAAAAGAAGACTGGTGGTACGATGGTAGGCGCGATGTACTGGCTTCAACCAAAGCGGCGGTTAGATATTTAAAAAATCTGAGTAAGCTCTTTAAGGGCGATTATTTGTTAGCTGTTGCAGCTTACAATTCTGGCCCTGGTCGTGTACAAAAAGCCATACGTAAAAACAAACGATTGGGCAAAAAAACTGATTTTTGGCATCTGGATTTGCCAGCTGAAACTCGAGGTTATGTACCTCGACTCTTGGCAGTAGCACAATTAATCAAATACCCTGAGCGCTATGGCCAAACTATTACCCCAGTGGATAACAGGCCACAGTTGAAAGTGGTAACACTAGACTCTCAATTTGATTTAGCTACCATTGCCCAGTGGGCAGATATCACCTTAGATGATGTTTATTCACTCAACCCTGGGTTGAGACGATGGGCTACACCTAGCAATCCTCCTTACGCTATTTTGCTGCCAATTGATCAGGTTGCCATTTTTGAAAAGAATTTAAACAGCCATCCAAAAAATGCTCGAGTACGCTGGTTACGACACAAGGTAGAATCTGGTGATAGTTTGAGCTATCTAGCGCACAAATTCAAAACCACTTCAAGGCAGATAAAGCGCGTCAATCATTTAAGCAATAATAAAATTAAAGTAGGTGAATATTTGATTTTGCCAGTTGCTCAGCGTGCTGATAACGATTATACATTGTCTGAAAAACAGCGAGAAAAACGTCGATTAAACATTAAAAAAACTGGCACAAGGATTATTCATACAGTTATCAGTGGTGACAGCTTATGGCGTATCGCCAAAAAATACGATGTTCAAATTAACAGTATTGTTAAATGGAATCATGTAACACATGATAAGCCACTGAAAATTGGCAAGAAATTGGTGATATGGCAAGCTAAAAAAGCCAAACTTAGTGATTTGTCGCAGTTAACTCGTGTGGGAATTGATATCAATAGAAAAGTAACTTACCGTGTTAAAAGTGGTGATAATTTATCGACTATCGCTAATAAATTTAAAGTTCGGGTGAATGACCTTAAGAAATGGAATAATTTGGATATTAAACGGCCATTACAACCAGGGCAGAAGCTCAAAATTATTGTTAACGTTATTAATTCTAAGATGAAATAAAATTATGAATGCATTACCTATTAATAAAATATTTATAGCTGGCTTTGCCTTCGCACTGACTCATTGGAAAAAAATCATCGAAATTTCTATCTTCCCAGTTCTGATTTCTTTGCCATTTTTAATGATCATGCCAGAGCTATTAGGATTAATGGAGCAATTATTTAGTGGTGGCGAATTGCTTGATGTTCAATTGCCAGAAAACATGATGTTCTACCTTGTCTTGTTTTTGTATGGCTATATCACATTATCAATAAATATGTATCGTTTGGTGATATTAGGTGAGCAATCAAGTGGTGGCTTTATGCCAGTATTAAATGTAAACAAAATCATTAGATTTGTCGGTTTAACGCTCTTTGTTGGCTTGGTTACTGTTGTTCCAGTAATGATTACTGGAATGCCCATGTTGCAACTCATTATGTATTTTTTGATTATTCCAATCACGCTTAATTTTATTAATATTGCGATTGATCAACCTTCAAAATATAAATGGAACTTATCATTTACAACGCATATGAATTTATTTTTTTTACAAGCAATATTACCAGCCTTAGTTGGTATGTTATTTGCTGCATTAGCTAATATTATTGGGCTGCCCCCCATATTAGAGTGGACTGTTAAGGTTATTTTATTTTATTGGACGCTTGTTACTTTGGCATTGTGCTATCAACTCATTCAAGCTAATAACTCAGCGCAAAACCCTTAGGATAGCGCATATCAAAAGTTGCTTGTTTAACTTTTCTGTTTTTCTTTTTTAGTTCTGAATAAGCCTTTAAAAACCTATCTAATCGTTCTTTTTGTTTTTGGTATCCGAGAATAACAGTTACATTCGGCTCAAGCGTAAGTTGATCAATGTTCGTTTTTGAGAAAGTTTTAATAACCATTGGATCAACGCTAGATCGATAATATTGAAAGTCAGTATAAAGCTGAGTAATAGTATTTTTATCAGGTTTTGAGTGGGCTAATATTACATCAGAAGGGCTAATTTTTTTAGGAATAAAAAGCGCTCCCTGGGTTGATATATAGCCTATGCAGTTAATCTGTTCTTTCGATTTACACTGTGAATGCTCCCAGCGCATAGCGATCTGTTGAAACTCAATCTTAATTTGAATCGTGTTCCAAAAAAAACGCTCAATATCTGCTTTATTTACCCAAGGCTCACTTTCTAAGGCCAGTTTGATCTCGTGTAAATCAAGCTGATATTTATCTTGAATTAGAGGTTTTATTTTTTCTTTAAGAATGTGTAAATCAATCGGTGGTGTTTTAGCAATATCCCAACGAACACCTGCTTTTAATAATTCAGCTGGATTTGTACTAAGAACACCCCAAACAATCAAACCTAAAACAATAAAAAAAGGTGCCGCTTTAACTAATGGCATCAGCAATTGGACTGGTGTTTTTTGCCGTTTATTTCTCCCTCTTGACGGCTTATTTTCCATTCAAAATCTCCAAGACAAGCTCATCAAAACTCAAGCCTATTGCCGTGGCTGCCATAGGCACTAGTGAGTGGGAAGTCATGCCAGGCACAGTATTAATTTCTAATAAGTAAGGCATTTGATCTTTATCAAGAATAAAATCAACTCGACCCCAATTTTTAGCACCCATGATGTTAAAAGCTTTCAGAGCAATAGATTGTAGTTGTTGCTCAAGTGCATTTGATAGGCCGCACGGGCACAAATATTGTGTCTCATCTGAATGGTATTTGGATTCATAATCATAAAAACCATGGTCAGCAATAATTTGAATCACTGGCAAGGTATTGCCGCCTAGGATGGACACTGTATATTCCCCGCCCTCAATCCATTGTTCAATTAATGCCTGGTCATCATATTGCCAAGCTAATTCAAGCGCCTTGTCTAATTCTGTAGCATGAGCCACTTTGCTAATACCAATACTAGAGCCCTCTAAAATTGGCTTTACTGCCCAAGGTAGTGGAAAGTTAATGATTGGTGTAGGTTCGCCAATATTTGCTAAAACCGAGGTCGCTAGCGGTAAATCGTGTTGAGCCCAAATGGATTTTGTTGTGGCTTTGTTCATGCACTGTTCAGAAGCGCTAGAATTGGTACCTGTATAAGTGATGTTGCGTTGTTCTAATTGTTTTTGTATATAGCCATCTTCACCGCCACGGCCGTGCAACACAATAAAAGCTTTATCAAAAGATTTAGACCATAAATCATCAAGATTGTCACCTTGCCAATCGAATTGAAAACATTCGATAGCTTGATTTTTTAATGATTGGTAAACTGCCTCGCCACTGTTAAGTGAAACGGCACGTTCTGCCGAGTTACCGCCCATGAGTACTGCAATCATATGATCACCACCTCTGTTTCTAAGTCAATATCAGACTTAGATTTTACGGTTTGCTGAATGTGCAGTATTAATTTTTCAATATCAGTTGCTGAGGCATCATTTTGATTGATAATAAAATTAGCATGTTTGTCAGAAACACAAGCACCACCAATGCAAAAACCTTTTAAATTGCTGTCTTCAATCAGTTGGGCAGCATGATGGTTTTTTGGATTTTTAAATACACTGCCGCAAGTGGCTTCGCCAATTGGCTGAGAAGTATTGCGCTGTTCTAATAATGCTTTGATATTTTTTTGTTTTTCGATTTGGTCAAATTTAAAACTGGCGGCAATAAAGTATTCATTGTTATTGTTAGCTAATACTTGTCGATAGGAGATATCAAAATCTATGGGGATTCTTTCAAACACCATACCTTGAGTGTTGATAGTGGTAACAGAGCTAACGAATTGCCAAATTTCACTACCAAATGCACCTGCATTCATTGCCAATGCACCCCCAACATTACCAGGGATGGCGCTTAAAAATTCAGCACCATTTAATGCTTTAAATTCGCAAAATCGAGAAAGTTTTGCCAATGTTGTGCCTGCACCTGTAGTAACAATGCGATCGTTAATTTCTAATTGGTTAAAGTGCTTGAGTTTAATGACAACTCCGTTAAACCCTTGATCACGCACCAATAAGTTACTACCCAAGCCCAGCATTAAAATAGGTTTTTGGTTATTTTTTAAAAATTCAGATAGATCATTTAAAGTTTCAGGCGTAAAAAAATCTTGCGCTACACCGCCCGTTCGAAACGAGCAGTATTTACCCATCGGCTGGTTATGATCCAGCATATTCCTGTATGAGTAAAGCAGACAAGTCGTGAATATCACCAGCACCTAAGGTTAAAACAACATCGTTATTTTGAATGACATTAGGCAGTATCTTTAAAACTTCATTAGTATTTTTGATAACGATTGGATCGAGTGATGAGCGTTGACGGATTGCATTTGCCAATGTGCCAGAGTTAAT
>QOAH01000025.1 GCA_003978185.1 Candidatus Thioglobus sp. | reverse complement strand
TGATGACTTATCACAATTCTATATGCATGGCACAGGGCACTATCTTGGGTTGGATGTGCATGATGTAGGCGCCTATCAAAAAAACGACCAGCATCGTCAATATGAGCCAGGCATGGTCACCACTGTCGAACCAGGCATTTACATTCGCAAGGATGATAAAATCAACCCAATTTATTGGGGCATTGGTATCAGAATTGAAGACGATGTGTTAATCACTAATAATGGAAACAAAGTATTAACCGGCGCATTGGTTAAAGAAATTGACGATATAGAATCATTAATGAGAGAGAAATGAACATACAACAAGCAATAAAAGCAGTGATTGCAAAACAAGATTTAACTGAAAACGAAATGCACGCCGTGATGAACGACATCATGACCGGTAAAACCACCGATGCGCAAATTGGTGGTTTTTTAGTGGGCTTGTCCATGAAAGGAGAAACAGTTGCTGAGATTACCGCTGCAGCAAAAGTGATGCGATCATTAGCAACGGGTGTGCAAATCCATCACCCAAAATATTTGGTCGACACTTGTGGTACCGGTGGTGACGGATTAGGTTTGTTTAATATTTCAACTGCCTGTGCTTTTGTTGTTGCAGCAGCGGGTGGCCAAGTTGCTAAGCATGGCAACCGTTCTATTTCTTCTAAATCAGGCAGTGCCGATGTTTTAGAAGCGGCAGGTGTAAACCTCGACATGAGCCCTGAGAAAATCAGTAAATGTGTTGAAAAAATCGGCGTGGGTTTTATGTTTGCCCCGGCGCACCATTCAGCCATGAAGCACGCCATTGGTGCACGCAAAGACCTAGCCGTGCGCACTATTTTTAATGTACTGGGCCCACTAACCAATCCAGCAAAAGCGCCCCATCAAATCATGGGTGTGTATGACAAAAATTTAGTCGAGCCTATTGCTAATGTACTTAAAAGCCTTGGGTCTAAACACGTAATGGTGGTGCACTCTAAAGACGGCTTGGATGAAATATCCATTGCAGATGACACCTATGTTGCAGAATTAAAAGACGGTTCGGTAACCACTTACACCATCAACCCTGCAGAATTCGGCCTGCCTTTAGGTGATCTGAATGACATTAAAGCTGATGATGCTGATAGCTCACTAAAACTTATTCAACAAGCGCTCGATGGTAAAGACGGTGCTGCTAAAAATATTATTGCACTGAATTCAGGCGCTGCCATCTACGTATCTGGCATGGCAAAATCTTTACAAGCTGGAATCAATACGGCACTTGAAATTTTAAACGGTGGTTCTGCCCATCAAAAATTAGACGACTTTGTTCGTGAATCAACCGGCTGTTAAGGAGCAATTAAAAAAATGAATAAAGACACTAACCTAATTTGGATTGATTTAGAAATGACTGGCTTATTGCCAGAGAAAGACGTCATTATTGAAATCGCAACCATTGTTACTGACAAAGACCTTAACGTATTGGCCGAAGGTCCGGCGCTGGCTATTCACCAAAGCAGTACAATCCTAGCAGGTATGGATGAGTGGAATACAGAACACCACGGTAATTCTGGCTTAGTTCAGCGCGTTAAAGATAGTGATATTTCTACCAAACAAGCAGAAATACAAACCCTTGATTTTTTAGAAAAATATGTCAATCCAAGTGTCTCGCCAATGTGTGGCAACACCATTTGTCAGGATAGAAGATTCTTGTACAACTACATGCCTAAGTTAGAGCAGTTCTTCCATTATCGACACATTGATGTCACCACGCTAAAAGAGTTAGCAGTGCGCTGGAAGCCTGAAGCGGTCATGGTGCGTGAGGGAGAATCTGCACATTTAGCATTGTCTGATATCCACGATTCAATTAAAGAACTTAAGCACTATCGAGAAAGCTTTATTGATGTCTAACTCGCCTAAAGTTTGGCATTCACCTGCAAAAATTAACCTATTTTTGCACATCAATTCTAGACGAGAGGATGGTTATCATAATCTACAAAGTATTTTCCAATTACTAGATTATTGCGACGAATTAAGTTTTAACATCAGACAAGATGGTGTGATAGCACGCACCAGTGGCAATGAAGACGTGCCTAAAGATCAAGATCTGATTATCAAAGCGGCCAAAGCATTACAAACAGCAACCGGCACAAACCTCGGTGCTGATATTTCTGTGATTAAAAACATTCCTGCAGGTGGTGGCTTGGGGGGTGGTAGCTCTAATGCCGCCACCACATTGATTGCACTTAATCAATTATGGAGTACGAAATATTCAAAACAACAACTCTCAACAATTGGTTTATCGCTCGGCGCTGATGTGCCTATTTTCATTGCCGGACATAGCGCTTGGGCCGAAGGTATTGGTGAGGTGCTCACACCAATACAGCGCCCAAAACACTATTTTTTAATCGTTTCAATTGACAAACATATTTCAACTAAAGAAATTTTCTCGCACAAAGCATTGACAATGACCCCACGTATAGGGAAAATGTCCGACTTCTCAGAGTTAATCAATCCACACAATGATTGTCTTGAGGCGGCCATAGATTTAGAAGGCGAAATTTTAGAAGTGTTAACGCACCTAGAATCATCTGAAAATCATCTATACCAGCCAAGAATGACTGGCACAGGAAGCTGTGTTTTTGTGGAGTTTAAACATGAGAAGGATGCTTTGGTAGCACTCGACAATCTACCAAAACAATGGTCAGGCTTTGTAGCGCAAGCGCTCAATACCTCACCAGCTTTAACCTAGTGGTTAAGCAACCATAATTGGGCTGTCGCCAAGCGGTAAGGCAACGGGTTTTGATCCCGTCATGCGCAGGTTCAAATCCTGCCAGCCCAGCCATACTTTTTCCCTAAATACCGATGATTAAAACAGTATTTAGGGATTTCTACGTCTAAGCCTCGCCTGCCTTACAGAGTTTCATGTGCTAAAAAGTGTGCTACTTTTATTTAGAATTTTTAAACCTATATTCAGAATATGCTCATAAAATCAAACAATAACTAAGCAAATAAAATGTCAGTTTGTTTGCCTACCAATCTGACTTTTTTTGGGCGTATAATTAGCCACTAAATTACCACTGGCTTACTTATGTCACTCGACAAAATTAAAATCTTTAGCGGTAACGCTAACCCTCAGCTTTCTGGCGAAATTTTTTCTCAACTTAACATTGCACAAGGTAAGGCCGTAGTTGGAAAATTTAGCGATGGCGAATCACAAGTTGAAATTTTAGAAAATGTGCGTGGTTGTGATGTATTTATTATTCAGCCGACTTGCGGGCCATCACCTGCCGAGACATTAATGGAACTCTTGGTCATGGTTGACGCATTAAAACGCTCATCAGCGGCTCGTATTACTGCCGTTGTGCCATACTTTGGTTATTCAAGGCAAGACCGTCGATCACGTTTATCCCGTGTGCCAATTACTGCAAAATTAGCCGCTAAAATGGTAGAAGCTTCAGGCGTTGATCGCATCCTAACAATTGATTTACACGCAGACCAAATCCAAGGGTTTTTCAATATTCCAATTGATAATATTTATGCTCAGCCAGTATTGCTGGCAGACATATTGTCTAAGGGTTATGACGATGTTGTGGTTGTCTCGCCTGATGTAGGTGGTGTAGTGCGTGCTCGCGCTGCTGCAAAACGTATTAACGATGCAGATCTTGCGATTATTGATAAACGTCGCCCAGCACCAAACATGGTAAAAGTGATGAACGTGATTGGCGATGTAGAAGGTCGTACCTGTATTATTGTTGATGACATGGTTGATACAGCTGGCACATTATGTCAAGCTGCTGGCATCTTAAAAGAAAAAGGTGCAAAAAAAGTAGTGGCTTATGCAACCCATGCGGTACTTTCTGGTAATGCCATTGATAACATCAATAATTCTGAACTCGATGAATTGGTCACAACCAACACCATTCCTTTATCTAAAGACGCAGTTCATTGTAGCAAAATAAGACAACTATCTATTGCACCAACCTTAGCAGAGGTAATTAAACGCATCAGTGAAGAAGAATCTATCAGCACCATCTTTACCGACACTCAATAACTAGCCTAAAAGGACTTCAAGGCTATGATTTTTGAGTAAAAATTTTATGTATAATCCTTCCTTTGGTCCGTCACATACTCAACTCAAGAACACAGGTTTATGAAATCTACAACTAAAGAACAAAAACAAGCACTACAAAAACTCATTATGATTGGCAAGGACAAGGGTTACTTAACCTATGCCGAACTGAATGATTTATTACCAAAAGATTTACTTACACAAGAACAAATCGAGCCAATTGTTACTATTTTGGAAGAATTGGATATTGTTGTATCTGAAACCATTCCTGATGCTGACACCTTGGTTGTAGAGTCAGGTGCTAAGGCGCAATCTACTTCTGCTGAGGCCGCTGTTGCAGCACTTGCAGCACTTGATTCAGAATTTGGCAGAACCACGGATCCTGTCAGAATGTACATGCGTGAAATGGGCGTGGTCGCCTTATTAGAACAGTCAGATGAAATTCGCATTGCCAAGGAAATTGAGGCTGGTGTATTTGAGATTCTGCAAGCTATTACACTCTACCCGTCCATCATAGATTTCTTCTTTAAAGCACATACACGCCTTGAAGAAGGAAAATGTAAGATGACTGATGTGATTATTGGCTATCAAGGTGATGCTGAAGATTTTGCAGCAAAAAAAGCCGCGTTCGATGCAGGTGAGTTTGACGATGATGAAGAATACGAAGATATGGAAGAGATGGAATACTCTGGCCCAGATGAGGGCAAGGTACATACTCGCTTTGAAACCATCTTAAAATGTTCTAGTAATTATCAAAAAATTAACGAGAAACATGGCTTCCGCCATAAGAAAACCATTACTGCTCGTGAGCAATTATCAACTAGCTTATCTGATTTACGTCTTGCACCAAAATTAGTAAGCACGATGATGGAAGTTGTTTGCGATCGCGT
>QOAH01000094.1 GCA_003978185.1 Candidatus Thioglobus sp. | reverse complement strand
TTAAGTATTTATAATTGATACGATGTTGAATTATAAACATATAAAGCTTTTGATATGGGTTGTTTTACCTCTATTAGGCGCCTGTACTGAGCCTTGGAACAATCCGTATCTCGATACACAAAGGCTAGACAATACGCTTTACAGCTCTTTTTCTGCACGTCCAAAACATTTAGATCCGGCACGTTCGTACTCTTCAAATGAGTGGACTTTTATTCAGTCTGTGTATGAGACACCCCTACAATATCATTACTTGAAACGACCTTATACATTAATACCTGGTGTGTTGGAACATATGCCAAAAGTACATTATTACAATAATGCAGGCGATGAGATCCCAGCAATTGATCGACAGTCTGCGGCTTTTTCACGTTATATTTTGCAAATTAAACCAGGGATAATGTATCAAAATCATCCTGCTTTTGTTAAAGATAATCTTGCATTAAATGATGATAAGCTTAGTGATATTAGCCATTTAAGTGATTTTTCCAAAACTGCGACAAGAGAATTGGTTGCTAGTGATTTTGTGCATCAAATCAAGCGTTTGGCCAATCCAAAATTACACTCACCGATATTAAGCTTAATGAGTGAGATGATTGTTGGTCTTGATGATTTGAATGTTGAGCTTAAGAACGTAAAGGGTTCGCTAGACTTGACTCAACATCAAATATCGGGCGTTAAGGTATTAGATAAATATCGTTATTCTATAAAAGTGAATGGCATTCAAGAACAATTTTTATATTGGTTGGCCATGCCATTTTTTACAGCCGTGCCACCAGAAGCAGATGCATTTTATGCGCAGCAAGGACTGATTGATAAAAACATTGTATTGGATTGGTACCCAGTTGGTACAGGTCCTTTTCAGTTAAGCGTGAATAATCCGAATAAAGAAATGATTCTTCAAAGAAACCTTAATTTCCATGATGAATATTATCCAAGTGTAGGTGAAGATAGCGATAAGGAAAATCACTTGTTGGTTGATAAAAATAAAAAATTGCCATTTTTAAACAAGGTACATTTCTTATTAGAAAAAGAAACCGCACCTTATTGGAATAAATTTTTACAAGGCTACTATGATCAGTCGGGCATCTCTAGTGATAATTTTGATCAAGCCATTGAAGTTAAGTCCAAAGGTCAAACTGTTTTAGCACCAAGAATGAGTGATAAAAATATTCGCTTGCTCGCCAGTAATAGTACCAGTGTTTATTACACTGCATTTAACATGCTAGACACAACAGTTGGTGGTTATACATCATCTGCTCAAAAATTAAGACAAGCCATTTCAATTGCCATTAATGAAGAAGAATATATTTCTATTTTTAGAAATGGACGAGGCAGTGCGGCACATGGGCCAATTCCTGCGGGTATTTTTGGCGCAGCTGAGGATTACAACCCATTTGTTTATGATTCTTTAGATAAGCGTAAGGATATTTCTAAAGCGAAAGACTTAATGGCACAGGCCGGTTATGCCAAGGGCATTGACCCAGTTACTGGTCAGCCTTTGGTGTTGTATTTTGATACAACTGCCAGCGGTGCAGAAGACCAGCCAAGATTGGATTGGATTAGAAAACAATTTAAGAAGATTGATGTTCAGTTGGTAATTAGATCGAGTAGTTATAATCGACTACAAGATAAAATGAGCAAAGGTCAAACTCAATTGTTTGAATTGGGCTGGAATGCGGATTATCCTGATCCAGAAAATTTCTTATTTTTATTGTATGGTAAAAATTCCAAAGTTGAAACTGGTGGAGAGAATGGTGCCAATTATCAAAATGCTGAATATGATAAGTTATTTGAAAAAATGAAAAATATGCCAAATTCTGCTGAACGGCAAGTAGTCATTGATAAAATGGTAGCCATATTGCGTAAAGATGCGCCGTGGGTTTGGGGGTTTATTCCTAAATCATACGGCCTTTATCATCAATGGTTGACTAATTCAAAACCCCATGCGATGGCAAGAAATACACTCAAATATTTACGCATCAACCCCCAGTTAAGAGAGGATTTTCGTCAAAAGAATAATCAAGTAGTCTGGTGGCCAATGATTGTTTTAGGTTTGATATTTATTGCTATTGTTTATCGTTTTAGGCGCTCATGAAAATAATTAGAATCAACTATTACCTCCTATTCACTTTATTGTTGATAGTCTTCGATCAAATAACTAAATTGTTGATTTATGGTTATATAAAACCACATGATTCAATTGTTATTAATGATTTTCTTTCGTTGTCGCATGTGCATAATTATGGCGCTGCCTTTAGTTTCTTGGCAGATCAATCTGGTTGGCAGCGCTATTTTCTATCAGGATTTTCGCTAGTTGCTAGTGTTGCGATTATTATTTGGATGCGACGTATAGATGCAGGTCGATTATTAAAATTATTCGCCTTGTCTATATTGTTGGCTGGCGCTATAGGTAATTTAATTGACCGCCTTCTACTTGGCTTTGTGATTGATTTTATTGATTTGCATTATCAAGGTTTTTATTGGCCAGTGTTCAATGTAGCAGACGTTCTGATTAGCTTAGGCGTGGTATTATTAATTTTTTCTGATATTAAAAAGCATGAGTGATTGTTTGGTTATTGGCGGTGGTGTGATTGGCTTGATGAGTGCGCGTATGTTGGCAATCTCAGGTGCCAAAGTCACACTTATTGATCAACGAGAATGTGGAAAAGAGTCTTCATGGGCAGGCGGCGGTATTATCAGCCCATTGTATCCATGGCATTATGATGACTTGACTAATGACTTGAGTTTTGAATCTCAGGCTGTTTATGAAGGGCTGTGTGATGATTTATATCATTCTAGTGGTATTGACCCTCAGTATCAAAAATCTGGTTTATTGATGATGGATGAGTTTGAAACAGTAGAGGCACAAGCGTGGATGAGACGCTATCAAGTTAGTTATGAAGATCACGTGAATGGTGCTTTATTTACCCATGTAGCAAGCGTTAGAAATCCGAAACTTTTACAAGCATTGCAAGTCGATATCATTAACAAAGGTGTGACGATTGTTGAAAATACGCCAGCCGATAAGCTCATAATAAACAACAACAAAGTGCTGGGTGTAAACACCACAAAAGGAGATTTTTTTGCCGATAATATCGTGGCTTGCGCAGGTGCTTGGAGTGGGAAATTATTAGATATTAAGGATGATGTGTTTCCAATCAAGGGGCAGATGATTCTGCTGAAAGCACAAATTGGCGATGTTGAGCATATTGTCCTTGATCAGGGTCGTTATATTATCCCTAGGGCTGATGGTAGAATACTGGTTGGATCAACCATGGAAAATGTTGGTTTTGATCGTTCATTAGATGAGACAACTAAATTGTCTTTATATGAGTTTGCGTCTGATCGATTTCCAGTACTATCTAGTGCTGAAATTGAACATCATTGGTCTGGTTTTAGGCCGGCAAGTCGATCTGGAAAAGTTATATTAGGAAAAAGTGAGAAGTACGATAATTTGTTTATTAATACGGGGCACTTTCGTAATGGGCTTAATATGGCGCCAGCCAGCGCTGATAAAATTACACAATTAGTCAATGAAAAAACTTAGTTTATTTATAATTAGTTTATGCTTTAGTACTTTGGTTAGCGCACAGTTAATCAAAATCTCAACCGTAGGTGATTCACTTGTAGATAGTGCTAAGCAGTGGGATTGTGTTTTAGACAATGAAACCAATTTAATGTGGGAAGTGAAGCGTAATGAAAAAGGCCTGCAAGATAGGCAAAATACCTATACTTGGTTTGACGGAATTTCTGGCGTAGAAAATGGCGAATATAGTCGTAATTGCCACCAGGGGAAGGAGTGCAATACACAAGGTTTTATTAAAGCATTGAATAAAAGTCATTTATGCCAGGCTGATAATTGGCGTTTACCAAATACATACGAACTAAGATCGTTACTTGTTTTTAATAACAATAACCCATTAATTAATACGCATTATTTCCCAAATACTCGTTCAAAACCATATTGGACTTCAACGAGTCGTGAGGATGATATTAACACCGCTGTTGATGTGCCATTTTTTTATGGCGGCACTTATGGTAGTGGCAAGTCTTTTGATTCTTATATTCGTGCTGTAAGCGATGTTAAGTAGGGCGATAGATCGAACCTTATTCGAGTCTTATTCAGACGATATTTCCAGTTTTTTAAAAAATATCTATGCTGCTCGTGGGGTTAGTGAGTCGCAATTAGACTTAAATTTATCTCATTTATTAACGCCAAAATTTGATCAATTAGAACAAGCACTGACTTTATTAGAGCAAGCCTTAACTGATCAAAAACGTATTTTAATCATTGGTGATTTTGATTGCGATGGTGCAACTGCATCTGTCGTAGCGGTAAAATCATTACGAATGATGGGCTCTAAATATATTGATTTTTTAGTGCCGAATCGTTTTGAGCATGGCTACGGCTTGTCGCCAGAGATTGTTCAACTTGCTATTAAAACCAAACAGCCTGATTTAATCATCACTGTTGATAACGGTATTTCTAGTTTTGAGGGCAGTAAGTTGGCTAAAGAATCAGGTATTCAAGTGATCATCACCGATCATCACTTGCCGAGTGACAAGCTGCCTGAGGCAGATGCAATTATCAATCCTAACCTTGAAGGTTGTGAATTTTTGAGCAAAAATTTGGCCGGTGTTGGCGTGTGTTTTTATTTATTTTCAGCGCTTAAAACCCATCTTAATAAAGCGCAATATTTTACTAAGCATGGTATTCCCACGCCAGATCTACGCACCGTGCTTGATTTAGTCGCACTCGGCACAGTGGCAGACGTGGTAAAGCTCGATCAAAATAATCGAATCTTAATCGATCAAGGTATTAAACGCATTCAGGCTAAACAATGTTCTAGCGCTACTAGAGATTGCCAATCGCCCTGCGCAAACCTTACAAGCCAGTGATTTAGGTTTTGCCGTAGGCCCACGTTTAAACGCTGCAGGGCGTTTGAGTGATATTTCTCGCGGTATTAAATGTTTATTAACCAACGACATGAACGATGCTAGGCGTTATGCTCAAGAGCTTGAAGACTTTAACCAAAAACGTAAAGAAGAGCAAACACGCATTCAAGATGAAGCGCAAGCAATTGTTGATGCGCAAGATGTCTCAGAAGCTAAGTTTGCACTCAGCTTGTTTGATCCCACATGGCACGAAGGCATTGTCGGTATTGTTGCAGGTAAACTTAAAGAGGATTATCATTGCCCCGTAGCAGTATTTGCAAAATCTGGCCATTTTCTAAAAGGCTCTATTCGATCAATTCCCAGTGTACATATTAAAGATTTACTCGATTTGGTCGACCGTAACAATCCGGGCTTGATTTTAAAATTTGGTGGTCATGCGATGGCGGCGGGATTAAGCATTAAATCAGAAGATTTTTACATGTTTAAAAGAGCTTTCCAAGATGGCATCAAAGCACATCTTAATAATGAAATACCTAAGATTGAATTATTAACTGATGGCGAACTTGAAGCGTTTGATATTTCGCTAAATAACGCACAAATTTTGCAAGATGCAGGGCCTTGGGGGCAAGGCTTTGAGGAGCCAATTTTTACCGGAGAATTTGAAATAGTCGAGCAAAGAGTCGTGGGAGAAAAGCACCTAAAATGTCGATTAAAACTCAAAGATAGCAGCCAAGTGCATGATGCTATTGCCTTTTTCCAAGCGCCAATTGATTCAACACAAGTTGAAGTGGCTTATAAATTATCAATCAATATCTGGCGTGGTAACACTTCATTACAATTAATGGTTGAGAAAATTAGCGCCTCAGAATAGACCTTGTCAAGGTAAAATACAGCCTTTTAATTTTAGTTGTTTTCAATGCCGATAATCACACTTCCAGACGGAACTGAAAAATCTTTTGATCAAGCACTCAGTGTGTTCGATGTAGCCAAGTCGATTGGCTCTGGTCTTGCTAAGGCTACGTTGGCAGGTAAAGTCAATGGAGAGTTGGTAGATGCCTCTCACATGATTGACGCAGACAGCAGTGTTTCGATCATTACCGCCAAGGATGAAGAGGGTCTCGAAGTGATTCGCCATTCTACTGCTCACCTTTTGGCGCAAGCGACACAGATGCTTTATCCTGAGGCGCAAGTAACCATTGGTCCGGTGATTGACAACGGTTTTTATTACGACTTTGCTTACAAGGATGGTTTTTCAGAAGGTGATTTAGCCAAGATTGAAAAAAACATGAACCACCTTATCAAGCAAAACCTTAAGATTGAACGCTCTGAAATGGGTCGCGATGAAGCGGTGCAATTTTTTAAAGACAAAGGCGAGCATTACAAGGCTGAAATTATTGAGTCTATTCCAGCTGATCAAACACTGTCTTTGTACCAACAAGGGGACTTTATTGACCTATGTCGTGGCCCTCATGTGCCATCTACAGCTAAATTAAAGGCCTTTAAATTGATGAAATTAGCCGGCGCATATTGGCGTGGTGATAGTAACAATGAAATGCTACAACGTGTGTATGGTACGGCTTGGGCGAGCAAAGACGACCTTAAAGATTATCTATATCGCCTAGAAGAAGCTGAAAAACGTGACCACCGTAAGATTGGCAAAACGCAAGATTTATTTCACATGCAGGAAGAAGCACCTGGCATGGTATTTTGGCATGAAAAAGGCTGGACACTATATCAAATCGTTGAACAATACATGCGTGGTGTTTTTAGAGACAATGACTATAAAGAGGTGCACACGCCACAGTTAATCGACAAAACCCTTTGGGAAAAATCAGGCCATTGGGATAAGTTTGGTGACAACATGTTTACCACCAGTAGTGAAAATCGTGAATACGCGGTTAAGCCGATGAATTGCCCCGCACACATTCAAATTTATAATCAAGGCCTTAAATCGTATCGTGATTT
>QOAH01000123.1 GCA_003978185.1 Candidatus Thioglobus sp. | reverse complement strand
CAATATAGGTAGTTACTTCAGCTGCGTTTGTTAGTCTGACACGAGCAACTTTACGTAATGCTGAGTTAGGCTTTTTAGGTGTGGTTGTATATACACGAGTACAAACGCCACGTTTTTGTGGGCAGCTGTCTAGTGCTGGCACACCACTTTTAACAACCTTTTTCTTACGTGGATTACGTACCAATTGGTTAACTGTTGACATAAATACAATTTCTCCGAAATTCTTTTAAATTATTTAAAGTTTAATCGCCCTCTGTTTTTCCGGGGGCAATAAAGGAGTGAATTATACTGTGGAAGGCATGCCTATGTCAACATGATTTAGACTTTTTTTAACAGGGTTTCAAGTAAAAATCCACTGGCACGATTGAGCATTTCAAAGACGTCGTCAAAGCGTCCTTCAAAATAAGGGTCGGGTACGCTTTTCCCATTATTTTTAGGGATATTATCTAACATCAGAGAAAGCTTATGCTGATACTCCTCTGGGCAAATAATCTGAAGATCAGCCAGGTTTGATGCATCCATGGCAAAAATATAATCGTAATGATAGAAATCAGACTCGTGTACCTGCCGCCCACGCTGGTCAGACAAATCGACGCCAAACTTACTCGCTGATAATTGCGAACGAGAATCTGGCTGCTCATTAATATGATAGGCGTGTGTGCCGGCAGAATCAATTTCGAACAAATCCCCAGCACCATGCTTTTCTACTTGTGATCTGAAAGTTCCTTCGGCTGTTGGTGAGCGACAAATATTACCCATACATACAAATAAAATTTTGTATTTTGACATAATGAAATTCATTATTAAAACTCCTTATTATAATCAGCAGACATTGATGACATATCTTATAATTAGCCCGAGTCTTTGTTAACTAAGGGGGAGATATGGAACTTGAACTTTATCAAAACATGTTGATGTTGATCTTTGCAACAACATTTATTATGGGTTGGGTCGTCAGTAAAACCGATTTTTGCACGATGGGGGCTGTATCCGATTGGGTGAATATGGGCTCTACTGCCAGATTTAAGTCATGGATGTTAGCTGCAGTTTCTGCATTATTTTTAGTTACATTACTTACTTACACCGAGTTAATCGATTCGTCATTAACTCAAAGCAATGACACAGCTAGTCCGCCTTATAACACACCTACATTTGCTTGGCTAAGATACCTTATTGGGGGATTAATCTTTGGTATTGGCATGACGATAGGCTCAGGTTGTGGTAACAAAACTTTAGTCAGAATTGGTGCTGGTAATCTAAAATCAGTCATCATTTTTGCAATGATGGCATTTGGCGCTTACTTAATGATGTTTACCGATTTTATGTACACTTTCTTTTTACAATGGACAAGCGTATTAGATGTTGATTTAACAGAATACGATATCAATAGCCAAGACCTGGGAGCGCTCACCGCACATATCATTCAGACAGATGCACTGAATACAAAATTAATTCTTGGATTTGTTATTTCAATCGCCGCACTTTTATACTTATTCAGAACAGAGGAATTTAGAAAAGATAAGCACAATATCCTCGCAGGCCTAACTGTCGGTATTTGTGTAGCGATTGCCTGGTACATTTCATCTGGCCCTATGGGGCAAGAATTACTGGAAGAGGCAGAAATGATGGATGCAAAACCTTATGCTTTGGGCGCACAATCTCTAACCTTTGTCGCACCTTCTGGACATTTTTCTGCATTAGTGAGCTCTACATTTGACTCAGCTTATATTACATTTGCACTCATTGCTGGTTTAGGAGTACTAGTGGGCTCATTCTTTTATGCTATATTAAACCAATCATTTCGCTTGGAATGGTTTAGTTCAATTAGCGATTTCATCAATCATATTATCAGTGGATTATTAATGGGAATAGGTGGTGTACTTGGTATGGGTTGCACGATCGGACAAGGGGTGACCGGTGTGTCTACACTGTCATTAGGCTCGTTAATTGTTCTCGGCTCTATCGTATTTGGATCAGCTCTCACGATGAAAATCCGCTACTATCAACTTGTGTACGAAGATGAGGCTAATCTTTATACAGCTACAATGGCTAGCCTAGCTGATTTAAAATGCATACCAAATAAATGGAGATGCTTAGATCATGTCTAACTCATTGCTACAATCTGCCAAAGAAGTCATCCTTACTGAAGCGAAAGCCGTTACTCAGTTAGCCAATAAACTTGATCAAAGTTTTGTTGATGCTTGTCAATTGATTCAAAACTGTACAGGTAAAGTGGTTTTAATTGGTATGGGCAAGTCTGGCCATATTGGTAACAAAATTGCAGCAACCTTTGCCTCAACGGGAACACCCGCTTTTGCGGTACATCCAGGTGAAGCTGGCCATGGTGACTTGGGTATGATCACTGAAGGCGATGTGGTGATTTGTATTTCTTACTCTGGCGAATCGGACGAAATTATGACTTTGGTGCCTGTGATTCAGCGCCTTGACGTACCAATTATTGGTATGACGGGTAACGCTAATTCTTCGATTGGTGGTGTTTGTAACGTGCACCTTGATGTAGGTGTTGAAAAAGAAGCTTGTCCGCATAATTTGGCACCCACCTCAAGCACCACAGTAGCGCTTGCAATGGGTGATGCACTCGCAGTAAGCCTGCTAACCGATAAAGGCTTTAGTCCGGATGATTTTGCTAGATCTCACCCATCTGGTGCATTGGGTAGACGCCTACTAACTTTTGTTAAAAATATTATGAAGATGGATGATGACATTCCAACGGCAAGTGCTGACACCAAGCTACTGGACGCACTACTGGTAATGAGTCAGAAAAAACTCGGAATGGTGCTAATTACTGACAATGACGTTCTATTAGGTATTTTTACTGATGGCGATTTGAGACGCGTATTGGAGGCTCATAGTGATATTCAATCACTCACGATTGGTGATGTCATGACGGCTAATTGCAAATCAATCTCGGCAGACAAGCCTGCCATGGCTGCGGTTCAAATGATGGATGAGTTCAATCTCAACTCACTGCCAGTTGTTGATGATGATAATCGAGTGGTTGGGGCAATTAATACACACACCTTAATGCAAGCCAAAATCATCTAAATTAAGGCGTCTTTTTCCTTTTCAACCGCGTTAAATTCTAAAAAATATTTAGTTGTGTAGACTTGCTACACGCCTTGCATATTTTTAAAATTTGGCTTGCGAAAAGAAAAAATACTTGTAATTGTCAGTTAACTTATTAATCTTTCCACACCCCACCAAAATCCAATCAATGCAATTAGTATTGAGGTGGGAATAACGGCTAATTTCCGATAATTCAATTTTAGTTTTTTGAGCGATAACAATACAATTACCACACCAAGTACAATCACGATTTGCGCCAATTCTACACCGACATTAAAACCAATTAACGTGGTTACAAAGGATTCGGGTGCCATCTCAAATTCTTTAAGCATGGTGGCAAAACCTAGGCCGTGAATCAAACCAAATAAGAATACAATCACGCTTTTACGAATGATGGATTGATGGGTCATTAAATTCTCAATCGCTACATAGGCAATGGAAAAAGCAATGAGTGGCTCAACAATTCTCGCCGAGACTTCCACCACACCATACATTGCCAAGCCCAATGTCAGCGTGTGTGCCAATGTAAAAGTAGTGACCAATAATAACAACTTACGCCATAACAGTGATGAAAGCGCCATGCCGACAATAAATAAAATATGATCCCAGCCCAAAGGGACCACGTGATCGAATCCAATACCAATAAATTGATAGAAACGCTGAGCTGTACTTAGTGGTTCCGGATGATTGATATCAATCACGCCACTAGGTTTACCACTACGCAACCATTGCCACTGACTCCAATTGTATTCATCCTTTTTATATACTTGCCAACGTAGCGCACTATCACCATAGATCTTCCCATATTTCCAAGACAATGTTTTTGGCCATTCGCTGAGCGTTACTTGGTAAGTAAGAATGGTTTTTCTAGGTCGTTTTTTATAACCCACAATGTCAAGCTTTGAATTAGTCAAAATTAGTGTTTGTATCTGGCCATTAACACCAAATTGCAGACTATTTAAAAATTTAGCTTCGAAATCTTTAAAGCGCTGACGCAATTCTATTGGCTCGAGTGCACGTAACTCATCATATTGTGCTGAAGTGGGTGCATCGGTGGTATTTTTATATTGGGTACCAATCCCCGTCATCGCCGCTTCAAGACTAAGGTCAATCTCAATTTCGACTGTTTTATTTTCAATAATTGAAATTTCCACCAGCGCAGGTTTGACTACATCTGCATTTGCAAACGAACTGATAAACATCAATAAAGCTAGAAATAATTTCATCATAAAAAAAACCCCGACTAGCGGGGTTTGATTGTCTTATTAATAATGGTTTAAATTAAATCACCATTGTAATTTTCAATACCTGGGTTATTCTTCACGCCTTTAATGGTTGGATGATTAATTTTCTTAAGATCAAGATGCTTTTGCTTACGCAGATAATCTGCAGCTACATCCCACATCAGACGTCCATTACCAATACTGCCTACTTGCGCCCAACCGGCAACAGTATATTTCTTATTCATATCAATTGCAGTACCATCATCATCTTGGATATTACTAATACGCTGGTTGTAGTCTGCATCAGGACTGATTGTATAATCCAAACCGCCTACACGAACCATATCACCACCTGATTGCAGGTACGGGTCTCTTTGGAATAAGTTCTCTGCTACACCTTCTAGCATGTCTTTAATGGCTTGACCTGTCATTTCGGACTTATAAGTCTCTCCATAAGTCATTGAAGTATTAGTCATTAAGTCTTCCATGGATACATCATGACCTGCAAGCACTGAAGTTCCCCAACGCACACCAGCAGATAGACCGAAATCTGCATCATGCTCTTCACGTAATGAGTTAACCAGCACCTGATCCCAAGTACCCATAAAGTTACCGCGACGGTATAGTGTTTGTTCAGTAGTACAAAGTTTTTCAGTAAGGATTGCATCATAAGTCTTACCCACACGGTCTGGGTTGTTGCTCATCGCACTACTACGTGCTTCGATCACATTCTTATCATATTTCGTATTACGCATCTTATCAATGTAAGACACCATAGC
>QOAH01000114.1 GCA_003978185.1 Candidatus Thioglobus sp. | reverse complement strand
TCCAAAGCACCTTTTGATATGTGGGAGCCTAAGCGCAAAGGCGGTATTAAACTCTACGCCAAGCGTGTATTCATCATGGAGGACAACGAAAATCTAATGCCAATGTACTTACGCTTTATTAAAGGTGTGATTGATACGGCTGATTTATCTCTCAATATTTCTCGTGAGATCTTACAAGGCAATAAAGTCGTTGACACTATTCGCAAAGCCTCCGTTTCTCGTATTCTTAAAGAATTAGAGAAAATGAGCAAAAACAATCCTGAAAAATACACCAGCTTCTGGAAAGAATTTGGCATGGTGATGAAAGAAGGTGTGGTTGAAGATTTTGCTAATAAAGATAAGATTGCCAGCCTATTTCGCTTTGCCTCAACCAAAGGCAATGGTGAAGACCAAACCGTGTCTCTGGCAGATTACATCGAGCGCATGAGTGATGATCAAACCAACATTTACTACGTCACTGCTGAGACTTATGCCGCGGCTAAAGGCTCTCCACATCTAGAGATTTTCAAGCAAAAAGACATCGAAGTATTACTACTTTCTGATCGTGTGGATGAGTGGATGGTTAGTAACTTTACCGAGTTTGAAGGCAAAACATTTCAATCAATCGCCAAAGGTGATTTGCAAGATTTAGACTCTGAAGAAGAAAAAGAACAAAAAGAAAAGGTTGCGAAAGATTTTGAATCGGTAATCAAAGATATTGAAAAAATCCTTGAGGCTCAAGTGAAATCTGTGAAGATTTCTAATCGCCTCAGCGAGTCCCCTTCTTGTCTAGTTGCTGATGAAAATGAGCTAGGTGGTAACATGGAAAGAATCATGAAATCTTTTGGTCAAGACGTACCAGAAACTAAGCCAATCCTTGAAATCAACCCTACTCATCCATTAGTTGAAAAATTAAAAACTAAGGTTGATGAAGACTTAGTCAATGTTTTATTCGATCAAGCAGTACTTAGCGAAGGTGGGCAACTTAAAGATCCTGCTGAATTTGTTAAACGCATGAATAAACTTATTGGCTAATAAGTCTAGAATGAAAACCAAATAAATAAAGCCCGATTTATCGGGCTTTATTTATTTCTGAAAAGGCTTAATGTTTCTTAAAATGCCTCGAAAGATTGCTACCTCTTCTTTTTCAGGCTCTGCTCGTCCGAAGAATCTTCTTAGGCGGCGCATAAGAAGCTCTTTAGGACGTTTATCTTCAAAGTATTCGATATGCTCTAGCACTTGAGCAAGATGCGTATAAAAACCTTCTAGCTCATCAAAACTAGCGAGTTCATTACTGCTCTTTTCAAATTCTGTGGTGGTGTTATAAACGTAGTTTTGATAAGCAAATACTTGAATAGCTGATGCTACATTGAGTGAAAAGTAATTAGGATTACCTGGAATGGTCATAAGGATTTGGCATAAGTCTAGCTCTTCATTACTCAAGCCAGAATTTTCGGTACCAAATACTACGGCCACTTCTTGCCCCTCAATGGTAGTGGTTTTTTGGATCTCATTACAAGCACCGACAACATCCATTTGTTTCCACTTGATATTGCGCTGACGTGCACTGGCACCAATGACTAAGTGTGAACCTTGTAAGGCCTCTTCTAACGAATCACAAACCACAGCGCCGGCCAATACATCATCTGCACCACTCGCTCTAGCAGTAGCGACTGCCGACGGATAACCTTTTGGGTTAACCAAATACAGCTTTGATAAATTCATATTTTTCATTGCACGTGCAGCTGCACCAATATTGCCTGGCTCGGTGGTATTAACCATAACCACTCTCACACTATCAAAGGTATAATTTGTGTCTTTTTCCATTTGTCTATTTAATTATGAATCCTACGCTTAATATTGCCGTTAAAGCCGCCCGAAAAGCCGGTGACATCATCCTTAGATATCACAATCAAATTGATCTGTTAACGATTGAAAACAAAGCGGCAAATGACTTTGTTTCTGAAGTCGACAAGGCTGCTGAAGATGCCATTATAGACGAGTTGAAATACGCCTTTCCTGATCATTCAATTTTGGGTGAAGAAAACGGTGAAATTGTAGGTAAAGACAAACGCTTTGTTTGGATTCTTGATCCACTAGATGGCACTACAAATTACTTGCATGGCTTCCCACAATACGCAGTATCAATTGCTTTGTATGAAAACAACGAGCCAACACATGCTGTGGTCTACGACCCTTTTAAAGAAGAGTTATTTACAGCAGTAAAAGGTGAAGGTGCGTACTTAAATGAACAAAGAATTCGTGTTACGGGTGCTAATGGATTTGAAGATACTTTAATCGGTACCGGCTTTCCATTTAAAGCACCTCAACACCTGGATGCTTACCTTGGTATGTTTAAGGCTATTCATCCAAAAGTTGCGGGTATTCGCCGCGCCGGTTCTGCCGCTCTAGATCTTGCTTATTTAGCGGCTGGACGACTAGACGGCTTCTGGGAAATTGAACTTAATATTTGGGATATTGCTGCCGGTGTGTTGTTGGTTAAAGAAGCGGGTGGCTATGTGGGTGATTTTTCAGGTCGTGGAAAATACCTAGAAACGGGCAATGTCGTTGCTGGCACTGAGAAAGTCTTTAAAGAAATCTTAAAGACCATCCATCCACACCTAACAGAAGACTTGCAGCGTTAGTTTTCTAGCGTTAACTGTTCTCCATTCAAGCCCTTAGTGGCTTCACTCATTAAATACACAATCGCTGGTGACAAGCTCTCTGGCAGAGGGTTTTTATCTGCATTTTCTGCTGGGTAGGCGATTTGTCGCATCTTAGTGCGCATGCGTTTTGGATCGAGTGAATTAACCCTAATGTTGGTTTTTTCCAACTCTTCTGATAAGGTTTTACTTAACCCCTCAATGGCAAATTTACTTACCCCGTAGGCACCCCAGTAAGCGCGAGCATCACGCCCGACTGAGGATGATAAAAATAATACGCGTGCATCAGTAGATTTATTTAAAACAGGAATTAAGAATTGAGTTAGCATGAATGGCGCGTTGACGTTAATTTGCATGGTGGAATACCAAAGCTTAATATCGTATTGCTCAATCGGCATCATTGTACCAATAATACCAGCATTATGAATCAACCCATCCAACTGAGAAAAGTGCTCTAATAAATTTGCCTGTAACTGCTCATAATGTTCAGGGGTTGCACCTTCTAAATCAAGCGGATACAGAACGGGTTCTTGATAACCTAAATCAACCACTTCATCATAAACCGTTTCAAGTGAGCCTAGATCACGACCTAGCATTACCACCGTTGCGCCTGCTTTGGCTAGATCTAGCGTCATTGCTCGTCCAAAGCCACGATTAGCACCCGTAACTACAATAACCTTGTCTTTTAATTCACCTTTGGTAATTTGGTAGTCAGTTGAAATATTCATTTAACTTAACTCCTTTTTACTTTGCACACCTAATTCTTTTAATTTTTCAGCACGGCCAATAAGATTTCCTTTTCCATCTGAGAGTTTGCCACGCGCTTCTTTATAACTCTTTTGCGCTTTATCAAGGTGTTTTTCAATATCATCCATAGATTTAATAAAACCAAACAATTTGTCATACATAGCACCTGCTTGACGGGCAATTTCTT
Source organism: Candidatus Thioglobus sp. (assembly GCA_003978185.1). The sequence continues at coordinate 1,608 of QOAH01000114.1, read as the reverse complement.
CAGAGTTTTGATTTTGACGCTCTGTTTGCCAAATATGATGCACAGTTTTAAGGCTCATCATCAAAGTGGATGGGGAAACCAAAACAATGTTTTTCTTCAGCGCTGTGGTGAATAAATCTGGCTTTTGATCGAGTGCGACTAACAGTGCTGATTCAATTGGGATAAAGACAAAGATAAAATCAAGCGTCAATACACCTTCAAGATTTTCATACTCTTTAATGCTAATGCCGTTAATATGCGCCTCAACTGAAGCTACATGCGCTTTAAGCGCAGTCTTATCTGATTGATTAGCAATATAATCCTTATAGGCTTTAAGGGAAACTTTCGAATCAATAATAATATCTTTATCGTCAGGTAAATGTAACACCACATCCGGCTTAAAGCTCTCTCCAGACTCGCTCTTTAGTTGTTTTTGTGTGTCAAACTCATGCCCTTCTCGTAAGCCCGAACTAGATAAAATAGAGCTTAAAATCATCTCGCCCCAATCACCCTGCTGCTTGTTGTCATAGGTCAAAGCATTGGTAAGATTTTGCGTGGTTTCTTGCGCTTCAACACTGGTTTTTTTAAGGGTTTCAATTTGCGCACTTAAAGTGGCTCGCTCTTTAATCTGCTCGTTAGTAATGACTTCAATCTTATCTCTAAACTCTTTAAGTTGTGCCTGTAAAGGGGTTAGTAATTCAGAATTTTTAATGCTTAAGTCATTGCGATCTTTGGCTAAAATATCGCTAGCCACAGACTTAAAATCCTTACTCATTTGCTCTTTAGCAATATTGATTAAATCCACTTCTCTCTTGTGTGTTTCGATTTCTTTATCAAGACTAACCTCAAGATGAATTTTGTCGGTTTTGAGGGATTGTAACTTAGTGTTTAAATAAAAATAAACACTGATTGCGCCTACGAGCAGTCCAATCAATAAACTAGTGATTTCCATTCATTAACTCCAATATTTCTGATGGTTGTTCTATTAAATAATCATAACCCCAATCTTGCCCGACTTTGCCATAACCATAAGTCACTGCAATGGTTTTAATCTGTGCATTTTTACCGGCTAGTATATCGTTTTTATCATCACCAACAAACCAACAATGTTGCGGGGAAACACCAAGCTGTGCACAAGCATAAAGCAATGGCGCAGGATGCGGCTTATTATAGGCTAAGGTGTCACCACAGACGACAACATCAGGCTTTAAACCTAACTTATCTAGCAATAAATGCGTTAAATTCTCTGGCTTGTTAGTCACAATACCCCAAAATAGACCTCGCTGTTTGATGGCTTTAATCAATGTATCAATACCTTTAAACGTCTTTGAAAATTTATCAATATTTTTCGTATAAATTTGTAAGATTCTTTGGTGTCGATTGATGAATTCTGGATGAGATTCGTCACAATCAAAACCAAATTGAACCAACGCCTTGCCACCAAAAGCCACCAAAGGTTTAATTTTCTCATAAGGCTTCTCATCAATACCATTTTCTAATAGCAAAGTATTTAGCGCATAAGCAAGGTCAGGCGCTGTGTCAATCAAGGTGCCGTCTAAATCAAAAAGAATGGTGTTAACCGTCATAGAAAATCGTTAAAATCTTAAGTCTACAAATTATAACGTTTAC
>QOAH01000073.1 GCA_003978185.1 Candidatus Thioglobus sp. | reverse complement strand
TAAAGTTGTCAAAATACTATTAAACATTGCATCAGATTCAAAGTTTAATAAAGAACGCTCTAAAGCCTTAGCTGATGTGTCATCAGTAGTTTTAACTTTTGATAATGCAATCACAATAGATTGACCCTTGCTTAGACTCTGTGCGCTATAAGTTGTGGCATTGGCTGGCTTAGGTAAAGCAAATACTTGGTTAACAATCACAACATCTGCCTTATCAGAATCGCGCCCAATCCAACCTACCTCTTTCCATTTAAGTTGGTTATTATCCATCAATACCTGGGCTGCTTTATTGTCGCCCTTTGTAAATGCGTCTGTAATTTGCTTGGCAATATTATCGATAAAAGTCTTTGATAATAATGTGGTCAGGTGTGTATTGATTTCACCTTTCACTTCATCAAATAATTTCTGTCTCTCGGCTAATTTGTCCTTAACTCTCAGCACTACAAACCTATCTTTAGATAATTCAATTAGCTCAGAATTTTCACCTTTATTTAGTACTAAATCACTGTAAGCTGCAGACACAAACTTTGGTCCAAATTCAGTTGAATTTTGAGCAAAAAATTCAGAAGTGTTAAGCTTTAAATTCATTTGATCAGATGCCTCTTCTAAACTGGCTTCATAAGCGAGGTTAGTTAGCTGTTCAGTTAAATCGTAAAGTGATTTCTGCGCAGCACGCTGTGTATAAAGCTCGATCAATTCAACACGAATTTCATCAAAAGGCTTAACGGCACCTGTTTGAATATTGTTTAACTTAATCACATGATAACCAAACTCAGTTTTCACTGGTGAACTCACTTCGCCCACCTTCATACTAAACACTTTATCTTCAAATTCAGACATCATTACGCCCAAAGTAAAGAAGCCTAAGTCACCACCAACATCTTTTGAACCTGTATCTAAGGAATGTGTTTCGGCTAATTTAGCAAAATCAGCACCTGAATTCAATTGAGTGGCAATCTGCTCAGCTTGTTGTTCAGACTCAACCAATATGTGTTGAGCTTGACGCTCTTCCTCGGTAGTAAAGCGCTCTTTTTCATCCTCGTAAAAATTAAACAATTCATCATCATTAACTTTTATGTCTTTGGCAATCTCACCCAATGATAATTCAATAAAATCAACTTTAATTTTTTGCGGCTCGAAAAATGATTCTGCTTGTTTGTCGTAATACTCTTTAACACTTTTTATATCAACCTTGACCTTGCCTTTATACTGATCAGCACTTAGTTTAATATAGCTAAATTTACGCTGCTGATTGTTTAGCTTGCTTAAGTTTTGCAAAGCATAAGGCGTTACAAAAGCAGAGTTCAATAAATTATATTTAACTTGGCTTTGGGTTAACTCTGTTGATTTCACTGCTTCATATTGTGTGTCGCTATAACCATTCAGCCTCAACATTTGTTTATATTTTTCTAAGGAAAACTTACCATCGATTTTAAAAACATTGTTAGAGTGAATTAATGCCTGCAACTCCCTACCTGTCGTTGCATGACCCAAATCACTAGCAAGCTGATTTAACAAACGTCGATTAATCATTGACTCAAGTGTTGACTGTTTGAGAGCATTATCAAATTCAGCTGTATATTTTTCATCTAATTCTTGCTGCAAACGTCGTTTTTTAGCATTAAATTCTGATCGAAAATCATCCTGAGAAATCTCATCGTCATTCACAATGGCAACAACATTAGACGAACCACTAAAGTCAATACCATAGAGTGCTGTTATAACAAAAGTAAGTGAAATTAAGCCGACAATCACATAAGTAACTACGCCTTTAGAATTTTCCTTGATTGATTTCAATAACATAATATATATTTAGATGGTGTCTTGCTTGCGCACTAAAACCATTGATTAATAAAAAATAAGAATTATAAACGAAAAACCTTGTTGGCTCGAATGGCTTTATGAGATGAACTCAACTAAATAATAGTAAAGACTGTTTTAGAGAAGGAATTTTAGAATAAAAAAAAGGCAGCCATTAGCTACCTTTTTTAGTTTTTGCTATACTCGCAAAGAATATGGCGATCCGGAAGGGATTTGAACCCTCGACATCCTGCGTGACAGGCAGGCACTCTAACCAGCTGAGCTACCGGACCGAAAAGTTTTTTTGGTGGGCGATACTGGACTTGAACCAGTGACCCTCGCCTTGTAAGGGCGATGCTCTCCCAACTGAGCTAATCGCCCAAAAAAACTATGCCCGATACTTGATCTAAGCACCGGGCACATTATACTTAAATAAATCTATTTATTAACTGATTCTTTAAGTAATTTACCTGCTTTAAATGCTGGTACTTTAGATGCTTTAATTTGAATCGCTGCACCTGTTTGTGGGTTGCGGCCAGTACGTGCTGCACGGTCTCTTACTAAAAAGCTACCAAAGCCTGTAATTGCAACATTGTCACCACCTGCTAATGCGCCAGTGATTGCACCTGTTGTTGCGTCTAATGCGCGAGCTGCATCTGCTTTTGTAAGGCCTGAAGTTTCTGCAATTGCTGCTACTAAATCTGATTTGTTCATCTTTTATTCTCCTGTGTAGTAAATTTCATTCTCTCAATGAAAATTTGTAAACTTTATAATAAAGCTTTCGATGAATTATCCATCAAAAACCCTTGCTGTCAATAGCTTTTAGTAAAAAACATTGAAAATTCAATTTATTAGAATTTATTTATATTTTTAACTTACTTATTAATGGCAGTATTTCGTTTTTCCATATAGTGGGTGTAATCTCACCAATATGTTTAAAACGAATCACGCCTTGCTGATCAATAATAAAAGTCTCTGGTGTGGCATACACGCCTAATTCTAGTCCTAGCTTGCCTTGCTGGTCAAAAATAATAAATTTAAATGGGTTGCCCAATATATCTAAAAAGCGCTTACCTTCTTTTTTAGTGTCTTTGTAATTAATACCAACCATATGCAAATCACTTGTTGCCGCAATGTCATTTAACATTTTATGCTCGGCACGGCAAGTCACACACCAAGACGCCCAAACATTCACCAAAGACACTTTGTCTTTTAATTTATCTTGGGTTAAATACTTCTCTCCCGTTTCAAAATCCACCACTTCAAGATCAGGAAAGGCTTTGCCAATCAAAGGTGAAGGTAGTTTTTTAGGGTCTTTGCCCAATCCATCTAATAAAAACCAGGCCAATACAACAAACAAAACTAACGGTAAGAACTTCCACATGGTTATTTCTCAGATTTTTTAGCTTTTTCTAAAGCGTCAGCGACTTCAGGTGGCATGTAATTTTCATCGTGCTTGGCAAGCACTTCTGTGGCTACAAACGTACCGTTCACTAATGAGCCAGTGGTGATAATACCCTGGCCTTCTCTAAATAAATCCGGCAAGATGCCAGTATATTCAATGTTAAATTTGTTTTTATTGTCTGTGACATCGAAATTAACAGTCATGTCTTTGCGTTTCACGCTATCTTTGGCTACTAGACCGCCAAGACGAAAGCTTTTACCGCTAGGCGCCTTGCCTTCTACCACTTCGGTTGGAGAATAAAAATAATTAGTATTACTGCCTAATGCTTGAAACAATAAAGTCATTGCCAGCACTGCACCTGCCACCAACAAGGCAACAAAAACCATTCTATTTTGTCGTTTAGTCATAATAATCTCTCACTAATTTCTTGAATATTTAATCCGTAACTGAGTAATTGCTTTTTTGTGAATTGATCGAGTTCTAATAAATAAAATAGCAATTACTGCAAAAGTTAGAAAATACGAAAACCATATATAGTAAGCGTATTTATCAAATGATAATAAGGTCAAAAGTTCCATTATTTATCACTCCCCATCACAATTGCTTTAACCCAACGTGAGTTTTGCTCTCTTATCAGAACCTCATCTCTAGCACGCATTAATACCAGCGCACCATACAAAAATTTAAAGGCAAAACTAATCAACAGTAATGCGTAAAACATATCTATTTGCATAGAGACTTTGGTCACACTCACAGACGATCCTTGATGCAAACTGTTCCACCATTCCACTGAATAATAAATAATGGGAATATTAACCAAGCCTACAATCGCTAAAACTGAAGAAGCTTTAGCTGCAGTTTTCGGATTATCAAACGCATTATTAAGCGATATATAAGCCAGATACAAAAACAACAGAATCAGCTCAGAAGTTAAACGTGCATCCCACACCCACCAAGTACCCCACATTGGCTTACCCCATACTGCACCAGTGACTAAAGCTAAAAAAGTAAAAGCTGCACCAATCGGTGCTGAGACTGAGGCCACTACATTGGCAAGTTTAATTTGCCAAATGAGGCCGATCGCACCTGCAACAGCCATCACCACATAAATAAATAAGCTCATCCACGCAGCGGGTACATGCACATACATAATGCGTACACTTTCACCTTGTTGGTAATCAGGTGGCGATACAATTAACGCCCAATACAATCCCACTAAAGTTAGAGCGATGAACGGATATAAAAACCAAGGAATGAGTTTTTTACTAATCCGGTAAAAATTTTGCGGTGAGGCAAATGCCTGAATCCATTTCCACATACTATAATTTAATATTGTAATAATTGAGAATTATTTTAATGATTTCTTCGCCACATTATTACGTAAATAAGTCGGGAGTGGCAATTCATTGTCATGTGTACTTTTTTGATCTAAATATAAATCAATCAAATTTTCAGCCCTTGGGTAGAAGTCTGAAACACAATGCTTAACACCTGTTCGCTCATAAAGTTCAGCTTCATACGCGCCCCAGCCCGTACCTACACCGATAAAATCCTGGTTCAATACATCGACTTCACTTGGACTTTTAAGGCTTTCATTAGATAGCTTTTGATCTTGGTACAATCCCCAATATACTTCACCCATACGCGCATCAAGTGCCACAGCCACTTTATCAGACTTGTATTTTTTAGCTGCACCAAAACCTACAAGCTCCAAAGTAGAATATCCCTTGGTAGGAATATCATGTGCCAATGACATACCCTGCACCACACCAATACACATACGCACACCGGTAAATGCACCAGGGCCTTTGGTGTAAACAATACTATCCAAATCAGATACAGTAATATCAGACTCAGCAAACACTTCATCACACAAAGGCAAGATAAGTCCTGAACTTTTTGCCACACCCTTAACAAATCGGCTAATTTTTATACCGTTAGTATAAAGACTGACTGAGCAAACCTCAGTACAAGTATCAATGGCAAGAATGTTTTTCATTGGCTTATTTTACAATTTTCTCAAACTTATGATAGATAGATAAAACCAATTGTCTACGTTTAAC
>QOAH01000039.1 GCA_003978185.1 Candidatus Thioglobus sp. | reverse complement strand
AGGCACTTGAATCTCAACAACATAGTCAACCTTGACATTGTCAGTTTTTAAAGCTTCTGCTTGAGCGATTGTGCGTGGAAATCCATCAAATAAGAAACCATTTTCACAGTCATCTTCTTGAATTCTTTCCTTGACCAAACCAATAATAATATCATCAGAGACCAAACCACCAGCATCCATCACTTTTTTGGCTTCAACACCTAAAGGTGAGCCAGCTTTAACAGCAGCACGTAACATATCACCAGTTGAGATTTGTGGAATTGAATATTTCTCACAAATGTTGGTTGCTTGAGTGCCTTTACCTGCGCCCGGAGGGCCTAATAAAATAACGTTCATATGCTAATTTCCTTATACTTCGAAAGAAGGTAGTTTCTTTTCTACCATTTCTTTTTTCATTACTACGTAGTCCGGCAAGCCGTTTTTGTATGGAGGGTAGTTTTCACCTTCGATTAAAGGTTGTAAATATTCACGACAAGCATCAGTAATACCAAAACCATCTCCATTGGCATCATTTTTTCAACATTGGCAATGTCTTTTAATTCACCTGAACCAATTTCCCAAGTGTATGGGTTGTTTGATGTGCGGATAATTGCTGGCATCACAGAGTTTTTACCTTCTAATGCCATGTTAACTGCTGCTTCACCTAATGCATAAGCTTGTTCAACATCAGACTCTGATGCTAAGTGACGCGCTGAACGTTGTAAGTAGTCAGCCACAGCCCAGTGGTATTTGTAACCAAGTGCGTCTTTAATTAAGTTGGCCACAACAGGTGCAGCACCACCGAGTTGTGCATGACCAAAGTCATCACGTGTACCTTGCTCTGCGAGGAAACGACCATCTGGCCATTTTGTACCTTCAGACACAACAATCGTACAGTAACCGAATTCTTTAACGTTAGCATCAACCTTGGCTAAGAATTTTTCTTCATCAAAATCAATTTCTGGGAATAAGATAACCACTGGGATTGAATCATCAACCAAACCACCCGCTGCTGCAATCCAGCCTGCGTGACGACCCATAACTTCAAGTACGAAAATTTTAGTAGAGGTGGCGCACATTGATGCTACGTCAAAACTGGCTTCCATAGTAGAAACAGCAATATATTTAGCCACTGAGCCAAAGCCTGGGCAGTTGTCTGTTACTGGTAAGTCGTTATCAACCGTTTTAGGTACGTGAATGGCTTGAATTGGGTAGCCCATAGATTCAGATAATTGAGAAACTTTTAAACAAGTGTCAGCTGAATCACCACCACCGTTGTAAAAGAAATAGCCAATATCGTGTGCTTTAAATACTTCGATCAATCTTTCGTATTCTGCTTTGTTTGCTTCTAAAGATTTCATCTTGTAGCGACATGAGCCAAAACCACCAGAAGGTGTGTGCTTCAGTGCAGAAATATCTGCTGCTGATTCTTTAGATGTGTCAATTAAGTTCTCAGTAAGTGCACCAATAATGCCGTTTTGACCAGCATAAACAGTACCAATTTTGTCTGAGTGTTTGCGTGCAGTTTCAATTACACCACAAGCAGAAGCGTTAATCACGGCAGTTACACCACCAGATTGAGCGTAGAAAGCGTTTTTCATCGTTATTCCCTTATAAATTCAAAAATACAAAATTATACCAATAGCTGTTTTTTGACGTGTTATTTTATGGTGATATTGCAATATATCTCATTAGGGATAACATGTTAACATTACGCATATTATTTCAATAAAAAAGCAGAGAGGTTTTAGATGAAAAGATTAGATCAAGTAATATCACAAGAAGGTGTGTCAGCTGAATTGGAACTTGTTATTAAAGATATTTTGGTTGCGTGTAAGGATATTGCCTATAAATTAGGCCAAGGTGAATTAGCAGGTATTTTAGGTGCAACTGAAGATGAGAACATTCAAGGCGAAACCCAAAAGATGTTAGATGTTATTTCTAATGACCTTTTAAAAGATACTCTGTGCGCTAATGCTTTCGTTAAGGGCGTAGGTTCTGAAGAAGAGGACTATACAATTGCCGGCCATACTGATGGTAAATACTTAGTAACCTTTGACCCATTGGATGGCTCTTCAAATATCGATGTTAACCTTTCTGTTGGAACGATTTTTTCTATTTTAGAAGCCCCTGAAGATAGTCGCACTGGTGACGATCAAAATATTTTCTTACAACCTGGACGCAAGCAAGTTGCTGCCGGTTATGTTCTTTATGGTCCTTCCACATTACTAGTAATGACAACAGGAAAAGGCGTTAACTTATTCACATTAGACACTAACGTTGGGGAATTTGTTCTAACACAAGAGCAATTAAAAATCACCGAAGACACTGCTGAATTTGCAATTAACATGTCCAACCAACGCTTCTGGGAGCCAGAGATGAAGGAGTACATTGATCATTGTCTACAAGGTGAGGAAGGTCCTCTAGGTAAACGTTACAATATGCGTTGGGTTGCTTCTATGGTTGCGGAAGTTCACCGTATCCTTATCCGAGGTGGTATTTTCATGTACCCTTATGATAATCGTGATCCGTCGAAAGCTGGCAAACTGCGCCTGATGTACGAAGGTAACCCGATGTCTATGATTGTTGAGCAGGCTGGCGGTCTCTCCTCTACTGGTCATCAGTGTATTATGGACGTAGAACCTCAAGATATTCATGACCGTGTGCCGGTTATCTTAGGATCAAAAAATGAAGTGAAAAAAGTAGTTGCTATGTATGGTGATTATATTACTAAATCATAAAGACTTAATTCTTTTGATTGTTACACATCTTGATTTTTTTTACTCTAAAAATTAGATTATTTATCTAAAGGTATAGGGGGTGATGAGCCACTCTTTTTCATCATAAATATCCATTGTAAAACACTTTGATCCTGATTACGGATTTCACCCGATGCGCCTGGGTTGATTACCCAAGGCGTAGATTCTTTATCAATTACTTGTTTGTGTGTGTGCCCATAGATGATCACTTTGGCATCTGGATAAGCCGCTCTTAGTGATTCGTGTGATGGTTTATGATGGCCATGAAGATGGCCGTGTTCAATGACAATTTTTCCACTTGGAAATTCAAGAAATTCAACCGTATTGAGCGAGGCGATATGATCATCATTATTGCCTTTAATGGCAATAAGTTTTTGTTTGGGTTTTAGTTGACTCAGAGTGGTTTCGTTAATAATATCACCTGCGTGAATAGCGATATCACATTGATTGGCGATCTTAATAACCTCAGGGTGAATGAATCCATGAGAATCAGACAATATGCAAATTTTTGGCATAGTGAATTTAAATAAAAGTAAAGCATGTAATTATACTTAAAACTTTATTTTTCTTGCTAAAACAGGCGTTTATAGTACCAACATAAATAGTTGGTATTTTTTTAAGAAAAACAGTGCAATATTACCGACTTTAATGGGCATAATATGTGCGTTTGTTCAACGAACAAACTTAAATAAAAAAGACAATGAGATAACAAAATAGGAGATTAACATGGCAGCATTATTTTCAAATGAGTGGATGAATCAATTAAAAGACGCTTGGAATGGCTCAGACGAAGTACGTGGAAAATTAGCAGAAATTAACTTTTCATCAATCATTGCTTGTGGTTATAAAGGTGACGGTACACCAACTGGTATTTTTGTAGTTGAAAATGGCGAGTGCGTTAGTGCAGGCGATTACAATGGCGAATCTGTGGATTGGGATATGCGTGCAGACAAGAAAAACTGGATGAAATGGTTAGACAAGCCTTTAGGCATGGCTTCAATGGGCATGGCAGTTACCATGGGTAAATTAAAATTTGTGAAAGGTGACTTTGGCGCCATGATCAAAGACCCTAGAATGGCAACACCATTCGTTAAAAGCTTTGCTTTAATGGGTGCAATTGGCGGTGAGTAATTTCTGATCAGCTAAGCATGATTAAAACCCGCCTTTATGGCGGGTTTTTTATGTGTGCGGTTTTACTGGCAAGGTATGCTCAAAAGTTTCAATATTGAAAAACCCTTCTACCAACTTAGTTTCAATTTGAGAACTAGGTTTGCTAATAGCCACAACAGTGCCAATGCCAAATTTTTTAGCAGATTTTAAAACCGTCTTTGAATCGTCGAAGAAAATACTCTTTGCTTTATTCAGATGGATAGATGCTTCTAATTGGCACCAAAAATCTTGCTCCTCTTTGGCCACATCATAGTCATGTGATGAAATGATTGCATCAAAATATTGCTCTAAATTAGTGACTCGCATTTTTAACTGAATGGTTTTTCTGTGCGCGTTAGTCACTAAATAAATACGTTTGTTATGTTGTCTAGCTTGCTCTAGAAACTCTAAAACGAATGGGTGAACTTGGATTAAATGTGCCACATCTTCTTTAAGTTTGGCAATGTCTAATTCAAAGATTTTTTGCCAATAATCTAAACAGTACCAGTGTAATTTTCCTTCTTCTGCGCGCATCACGGGATAGAACTTGTCTTTTGACTCTTGGTGGCTGAGGTTGTGTTTATTCGCCAATACCAGGGGTAAGTATTCCATCCAAAAATGCAAGTCAAAATTAAGATCAAGCAGCGTGCCATCCATGTCTAGCAAGATGGTGTCAATCTCAGACCAGTTGATAGAGGAAGGCCTTGCCTCCCTCCCTGAGTTATTCTCGACGCCAGCTTGTGCCATTCGCACTGTCCTCTAGGATAATACCTAACTCGATTAGTTCATCGCGGATCTGATCGGACAAGGAGAAGTCTTTATTGGCTCTTGCTTCATAACGTTGTTTGATTTTTGCATCAATATCCTCATCGGCTAAGTTTACCCCCTGTTTTAAGAAATCATCTGCATCGGTTTGTAAAATACCAATATAACCACCGAGCTTTTGTAAAAGTTGAGCAAGAGCATTAGCTTGGTCGATGTCTTTGTTTCGTTCAGAATTAACTAATTTGGCTAATTCAAATAAAATACTCAGCGCAATTGGCGTGTTAAAGTCGTCATCCAGCGCTGCGATAAAGCGCTTCTCAAAATCAAATCGTTGAGATACTTCGTTCATGGCTGCTTCTGATGCATTTAATCCACGCATTGCTGTGTATAAACGCGTCAAGGATGCTTTGGCATTATTGAGATTGTCATCGCTAAAGTTTAATGGTGAGCGATAATGCGAGCTCATAATAAAATAGCGCAAGGTTTCTCCGTCATAACTTTCTAATACTCCACGAATGGTAAAAAAGTTATTTAACGATTTACTCATTTTTTCGTCGTTAATATTGACAAACCCAATATGCATCCAAGTATTGACAAACGTGCAATCGTGCGCACCTTCAGATTGTGCAATTTCATTTTCATGATGCGGAAAAGTAAGATCCATGCCACCACCATGAATATCAAAGTGGTTGCCTAAATGGTGCGTTGACATGGCCGAACATTCAATATGCCAGCCTGGACGTCCATCACCCCAAGGCGATGACCAGCTTGGCTCAGATGGTTTGGCCATCTTCCATAAGACAAAATCTAGTGGGTCTCTTTTATCGGTTTCGATATCAACACGTGCACCTGCCTCAAGCTCATCTAAGTTCTTACCTGAGAGTTTGCCATAGCCTTTAAAATCACGTACTGAATAATAGACATCTCCACTCTTACCCTGATAAGCAATGCCTTTTTCAATAAGAGCCTCAATCATATAAAACATTTGATCTATAGCATCAGTAGCACGAGGTTCTACATCGGGCGGTAATACGCCAAGTGCACGCTCATCTTCATGCATGGCCTCAATAAAACGATTGGTCAGGCTGTAAATATCTTCTTTATTTTCAACGGCACGCTTAATGATTTTGTCATCAATGTCAGTAATATTGCGCACGTATTCCACCTTGGGAAAATGACGTCTGAGATGGCGAGTAATGACATCAAACATAACCAACACGCGTGCATGACCCATGTGACAATAGTCATAGACTGTCATACCACAGACATACATCCCTACTTTGTTAGGGTCGATTGGGTGAAAATCTTCTTTTTGCTTGCTAAGCGTATTGTAAATTTTAAGCATGACGTTATTTTACGTTAAAGTATCGGGGATATGACTGGTTACAACAAGTCCTTAATTTTTATATGATATAAATTAGTCTCTAATTGTATAATGAATTGTTTTTTATTATTTATTTGGAGAAAGTATGAGCGTTCTAGTAACACAACAAGCCCCTGATTTCACAGCTGCAGCCGTTTTAGCTAATGGCAGTATTGTTGATGATTTTCAATTATCAAGCCTAAAAGGCAAAAAAATTATGTTGTTCTTTTATCCGTTGGACTTTACTTTTGTTTGTCCATCTGAAATTCTAGCGCATCATCATCGTATTGCAAAGTTTGCTGAGAAGGGTGTTGAAGTAGTGGGTGTTTCAGTAGACTCGCAGTTTACACATAATGCATGGCGCAATACGGCACCAGCAGATGGTGGTTTAGGTGCAATCGATTTTCCATTAGTGGCTGATACAGATCACTCAATTATGGAAGCTTACGGTATTGTGCATCCAGCTGGTATTGCACTACGTGCTTCGTTCTTAATTGATGAAAACTTTGATGTACGTCATCAAGTAGTGAACGATCTTCCATTAGGTAGAGATGTTGACGAAATGTTACGCATGATAGATGCGCTTGATTTCCACACAACGCATGGCGAAGTATGTCCTGCAGGCTGGAACAAAGGCGACGAAGGCATGAAAGACACACCAGAAGGTGTGGCTGAATACTTAGCGAAAAATGCTGATAATTTATAATTAATTATTAGCTTGATAAAAGGGGAGTGATTCACTCCCCTTTTTTTATTTTTAAGATTGGAGAAAGTAATGGAATTTAAAAAATTAAGATGTATTGTTTGTGATTGGGTTTATGATGAATATTTAGGTTCGCCAAAAGATGGTATTGAACCAATGACAAAATGGGAAGATGTGCCTGAAGATTGGGTTTGCCCTGATTGTGGTGCGACTAAGGATCAATTTGAGATGATCGAAATCTAAGCACGATTATCTTTTTTATAAAAGTTCCTCTAGTAAAATATGAAACTAAATTTAAAATAAATACAAACACATGTCAAAAGTATTAATACTGCCAGGTGATGGCATCGGCAAAGAAATTGTTGCCCAGGCACTCAAGGTCATCGATCATCTTAATAAAAATGCCGATTTAGGTATGGCACTGGTGCATGGTTTAGTCGGTGGCGCAGCCTACGATGAAACTGGGTCACCACTGCCACAAGCAACTCTAGATGCTGCACAAGAATGCGACTCTATTTTGTTAGGTGCTGTCGGTGGTTACCAGTGGGAATCATTAGAGCGCAACCTTCGCCCTGAACGCGGTCTTTTAGGCTTGCGTGCTGAGATGGATTTATTCTCAAATCTTCGTCCTGCTATTCTTTATCCGCAATTAGCCAGCGCTTCAACGTTGAAAGAGGACGTTGTTTCTGGATTAGATTTGATGATCGTTCGCGAGCTAGTATCTGGCATTTATTTTGGCCAACCTCGTGGTATTGAGATAAGAGATGGCGAACGTTTTGGCTTTAATAGTGCTACGTATTATGAATCAGAAATTCGTCGCATTGGCCATTCAGCATTCAAAATTGCCCAAAAACGTGATAAACGCGTTTGTTCGGTTGATAAAGCTAATGTGTTAGAAGTATGCGAGTTATGGCGTGATGTTATGGAAGAGGTGGCCAAAGATTACCCAGATGTTGAGCTTTCTCATATGTATGTGGACAATGCCGCCATGCAATTGGTTAAAGCTCCAAAGCAATTTGACGTTATGGTGACTTCAAACTTATTTGGCGATGTGTTGTCAGATTGTGCAGCTATGCTCACAGGCTCAATTGGTATGCTACCTTCTGCATCACTTAACAAAGATGGCTTTGGTATGTATGAACCCATTCATGGCTCAGCGCCTGATATTGCCGGCAAAGATATTGCCAATCCTTTAGCAACGATTTTGTCAGTTTCTATGATGCTACGTTATTCGTTGAATCAAGTTGCATTGGCCGACAAGATCAATGCTGCTGTTAATACAGTGCTTGACCAAGGTTATCGCACACAAGATATTGCTGCCGATGGTGACACAGTTGTGGGCACTAGTAAGATGGGTGATTTAGTCGTAGAAGCATTGAAGGATTAATTATGGATATTGTCGTTTACTCAACTCACACTTGCCCCATTTGCGTTAA
>QOAH01000152.1 GCA_003978185.1 Candidatus Thioglobus sp. | reverse complement strand
CTTGATCCTAATACTGGAATATCATCCAACGCGACCACTTCTTTCCAACTTGACATAAATACTCCTTAATAATTATTGTGTAATAACTTCAAACTGATGGCTTTGCGCACCTTCTGCGCGCTCTTTCCATGGATCATTTTGTGTTTTCAGTTGAGAGACTAAGAATCTAGCGTGTAGTGCTTTTCTATTTGCCTCATCATCAACTAATTGCTCAGTAACGAATGACAAGCCAACACGGTCAATCCACGGTGCTGTTCTTTCTAAATAGAGTGCATCTTCACGATAAAGCTGACAATAGGCGCCCACATATTCAATCGCCTCCTCGTCACTTTCAACTACTGTTAATAAATCTGTAACACGCACCTTGATACCGCCATTACCACCTACATGAAGCTCCCACCCTGACTGAACTGCCACCAGGCCAAAATCCTTAATGGTGGCTTCAGCACAGTTCCTAGGGCAGCCAGATACTGCTAATTTAAACTTATGAGGCATCCAAGATCCCCATGTCATTTTCTCTAATGTGACACCCATACCCATTGAATCTTTTGTTCCAAATCGACACCACTCATCACCGGCACAAGTTTTAACCGTTCTCAATGATTTACCGTAAGCATGGCCAGAAACCAACCCACCCGCATTAAGATCTTTCCATACCTTAGGCAAATCTTCCTTGGTAACGCCGAATAAGTCAATACGCTGTCCACCAGTTACCTTCATGGTAGGGATGTTAAATTTATCTACCACATCAGCAATGGTTCGGAGTTCTAATGGAGTCGTTACACCACCCCACATTCTTGGCACCACTGAGTAAGTGCCATCTTTTTGGATATTACCGTGCGAACGCTCATTAATAAATCGTGATTGAACATCATCTTCATAATCTGGGTTAGCTGCTAATAAATAATAATTTACTTCAGGTCGACATACATGGCAACCATCTGCATTTTTCCAGTGCATTTTTGCAAACACTTCAAATACTGTAACAAAATCATTGTCAAAGATATGGTCATGGACCTCTTGCTTAGTATGTTCTGTACAACCACAAATTGGCTTCTTCTGTGGTGATTCTGAATATTCACCACCTAAGGTTGAAGCTAATAACTGCTCTACTAGTCCTGTGCACGAACCACATGAACTTGATGCCTTGGTATGAGCACGTACATCTTCTAAAGTAAAAAGATTTTTCTCATTAATGGCGTTCACAATGTCGCCCTTACACACACCGTTACAACCACAAATCTCTGCCGAATCATCCATTGATGCAACCATATCAACTGCACCATGACCAGAATCTCCAACATGCGCCTGGCCAAACAATAAGCGGTCACGCATATCCGCAATATTGTTTTCATCTTTCATTAATTGAAAATACCATGATCCATCAATCGTATCACCGTACATTACCGAGCCAATAATCGTGTCATTTTCAATCACAATTTTTTTATAGACGCCTCTGGCAACATCTTGAAAGACTAAATCTTCACTATTTTCTGTACCTTTAAAATTACCGGCAGAAAAAAGATCGATGCCAGTTACCTTCAACTTAGTAGACGTGACTGAGCCTTCATAAATACCAATACCATATCCTGCTAAATGATTAGCACAAACCTTTGCTTGTTCAAATAATGGCGCAACTAATCCGTAACACAGGCCACGATGCTGAATACATTCGCCAACTGCATAAATACTCGGATCATAAGTTAGCATGGTGTCATCAACTACAATACCACGCTCACAATGAACACCTGATTGTTGTGCCAATGAAAAGTTTGGTCGAATACCCACTGCCATGACCACCAAATCTGCATCCATAGCAGACCCATCTGCAAACTCAATTTGTTTTACTCGGCCACTATCATCGGCGCTTAGTTTTTGAGTTTGCGCTTCCAGTTTAAAGCTCATGCCTCTCTCTCTAAGAGAGGTTAATAACATTTGTGAAGCGGTAGAATCAAGTTGCATTTCCATGAGGTCTGCAAGCAAATGCACAACGGTAACATTCATACCTTGCTTCATTAAGCCATTGGCTGCCTCTAGACCCAATAAACCACCACCAATTACCACAGCATTTTTGTGATTTTTAGCAGCGTCAATCATTTGATCAACATCAGCAATATCTCTAAAACCAATCACGCCATCTAAATCATGGCCTTCAATTGGCAAAATAAATGGATAAGATCCAGTTGCAATCAATAACTTATCATAATTATAACTATTACCTTTGTCATCCACCACAGCTTTACTGCTACGGTTAATACTGGTAATCGTGCTATCAGTATGCAAGGTAATGCCATTGTCTTTATACCAATCCAGATCATTAATCATGATCTCATCAATGGTTTTTTCATCTGCTAATACTGGAGATAACATGATGCGATTGTAATTGCCATATGGCTCACTACCAAATACGGTAATATCAAATTTTTCTTCGGTAATTTTAAACAGCTCTTCTAAGGTTCTTACACCCGCCATACCATTTCCGATTAATACTATTTTTTTCATAACTACTCCTAACGCACTAACAATAACAATAAGAATATATTAATTGCAAAAGATACTGCGACTAATACTTTATATTTCTTAAGTACAAACTCAGGCTCTTCAGCAGTTTGCACTGTTTTTAAAAATGTTGGATTTGGATGTTCCAAATCAAACAAAAATTCACTTAAAGCCTCGTAACGACTTTTATCATCTAGATGGCAGGCCTTATGAATCGCACCATCTACCCAAATTGGTACATGTGGGTCATGTTTTAAAATTGATTCATAAGCCAACTGTGATAATTTCTTCGCGGTTAAATTTTTATCTAACTTATCCTGATAAGGAAGATGACCCGCAAACATCTCATAAACAATAACACCTAAGCTAAACTGATCAGATGCTTGAGTAACTTTTTCATTTATTATTACTTCTGGCGCTGTATAACCCCGGGTGCCTTGGTTTCCAACCGCAGCTACTGGACTAATCAACTCTGTAACACCAGCAATTCTTGCTGAACCAAAATCTATTAATTTTACCTGTCCAATCTTATTAATCATAATATTTTCAGGCTTTAAATCACAATGCAACATCTCTTGACGATGAAAGGCTCTAAGCCCTTGGATTGTTTGTTTTACTATGCCTATGACCGTTTCAATATCAGGCTGCGGATTGTCTTGCATCCACTTTCTCAATGTTTGCCCTTTTATATATTCCATCGCATAGGCTAAGAATTTACTTTCTTCACTGCTATTGTGGGTTTTAACCACATTGGCAGATTGAATCCTTTGCCCCACCCATTCTTCATACATAAAATGTTTTAAGTATTGAGCATCATCTTCAAAATTAATCGATGGCGTTTTCAATACTACCATTTCATTCGTCTGACTGTCTTTAGCAAGATAGACTTGAGTCCTATTGCTAGCATGAATTAATGATTCAACTTCAAATCCGTTAATCTTCATGCCCTTCTCTAAATCTGGCGGAATCGGTCTTTTGGTTAATTTATCAAACGTCTCACTTAAATTCTCATCTGGTAATTGCTCTACTTTGCAAATAATGGCTGAAATATTATCCTGAGAATCTGCTGCTAACGCTTTCTCTGATAGTTCGTCAGCAGAAATTCCATCATTAAGTAGTGAGCAAAGTGTTTTATCATTTAGATAATCATGCACGCCATCAGTCGTCATTAAAAACACATCATCTAATTTAACTTTAGTCGTGTAATAATCGACATGAACCTTGAGATCAAAGCCCATAGCCCTGGCTAAGTAGGTTTTCTCTTTGGCAAGATGCAACACATGATCCTGTGTTAATTGCTTTAATTTACCATCTCTATATCGATAAATACGGCTATCACCCACATGGAATATATGCGCCGTGTTAGATTTAACAATCAGCACGCTCATCGTCGAAAGCATAGAGGAATGCTCTTGCTCTCTAACCGACTGTGAATGCAGCCAATTATTCAATGCCGAGATAACCTTGCTAGCTGAATGCTCTGTACTCCATGAATCTGGCGTAGAATAATAATCACTCAAGAAGCTCTTCACACAACAAGTACTGGCATCCTTAGCCTTTTCTGAGGCACTGACACCATCTGCTATAACAGCCACTATGCCTTTATTGTCCAGCACCGGAGAGTTTGGAATATAAAAACCACAAGCATCTTGATTCTCAGGCTTAATTCCCGCTTGAGTATTAGATTGGAAGCTGAGTTTGAGTTTTTTCATTGATTAATTTAATTTAATAATCTTAACAGTGCCGTCATCTAATACTTCTGTCATTTGATTCTTTGGTTCATCCAAGAACAACATAATTAATACTAATACACTGGCAGAAACGATACCAATCAACATAAAGAACTCATCGTATTCTACCAATGAGTTCACCGTTAAAAACATCACCGAACCTGCAGCACCAAAAGCACCAACCATACCGGCAAATTGTCCAGTCAAGCGTCTTTGGATCAATGGTACCATAGCAAATACTGCACCTGATCCTGCTTGAGAAAAAATACCACCTAAAATTGTGAGTCCTACCACCCAAGTGATAGACCAAGTGTCTTTGTCAACATTGCCAAGTATTAGGAAGCTGGTGGCGATACCAGCAAAGGCGATCATCAGGGTTAACTTGCGGCCAATCTTATCGCTGATCCAACCACCGCCCGGTCGAGCAAATAAGTTAATAAACGGATAAACACCCGCTAAGAGTGCAGCTGTAATTTTAGGTAATTCAAACCAATCAACATAAAACATAGCCAAGATTGATACTACCGCTAATTCGGTACCAAAGGTTGCCATGTAGGCCCAATCAAGAATAGCTACTTGCTTAAAGTGATAACGACTTTGCTTAGGCACAGGATTTTTAATAATTTCTGCATTCACATGCCAAATCTTAACTAACTGCAAGACAAAAACCGCGCCTAATGTTAAGTACACTAACCATGTTGTTTCTACCGATATCATCCCAGCTTTAGCTGGTGACAATTTCCATGTCAATAACGCCAAGGCTAAATAAAGTGGAATATTCATCAGTATGTACAAGATTAAATCACCTAAGCTAGTGACTTCCATTGCCCCTGATTTCTTTGGCTTGAAATAAGTAGAACCTTTAGGTGTGTTACTCACATTGAAATAATAAAACACACCATAGATTATCGCAATAAGGCTGGCGAGAGTAATGGCGTATCTCCAACCATCAACATCACCAAAACTTGCAGCTACAAATGGCAAGGTAAACATGGCACCGGCAGAACCAAAATTACCCCTTGTGCTATTCCTGTTTGTTTAGCTGGAAACCATTCTGAAATCATACGAATACCGACCACGAAACCAGCACCAATAAAGCCAGCAAAAAATCTCATTAAAGCCAGCTGCTCATAGCTCTGCATCCAACTAAAGGCAATTGAAATTAGCCCACCCAGGATCAGAATCGACGAGAACATAATCTTCGGACCAAGCTTGTCAACCAACATACCGACAACAATTCTTGCAGGGATGGTTAAACCTACGTTAAGTATTAATAAGACTTTTGCTTGTTGATCAGTAAGTGCTAAGGCTTCCTTGATGAACGGCATCATAGGACCTAAACCCAACCAAACCACAAAGGACATAAAAAAAGCAAACCAGGTTAAATGCAATATGCGGTATTTACCTGTAAATGAAAATATGTTCAACTTGTCTTCCATAGCACTCCAAAAAAATAAAATTAATTTAACTTAATGATCTCAACAGTGCCGTCATCTAGCACTTCTGTCATATGACCCTTAGGCTCATCCAGGAACAGTACAATTAATGCCAACACAATAACAGACACAATGCCAATAATCATAAAGAACTCATCGTATTCCACCAAGGTATTAACCGTCAAAAACATCACCGCACCGACATTACCAAACGCACCAACCATACCAGCAATTTGGCCA
>QOAH01000148.1 GCA_003978185.1 Candidatus Thioglobus sp. | reverse complement strand
CAAATCAGCGTGTGGTTGGAATTATAACAAAGAATTTTATAAAGTAAAGTTCATTCTAAACTTATTTTTAGCGCAAGCGCACTAACGAATGGTGTTGCCATAATGCTAACCACCAAAATGGTCGCTAAGAAATACAACTGACCAGTAATGTCTAAGCCAAATTGTGCCTGAGAAACTGCGCTTGAAGCGAAGATTAGTATTGGGATATATAAAGGTAAGATTAATAATGACAATAACATGCCTGAGTTTTTAATACCAACAATCAGTGAGGCGCCAATCGCACCAATCAAGCTTAAACTGGGTGTGGCTAGTAATAGTGTTAGCATTAATACTTTGACACTTTCTCCATCTAGAAACAAGAACAAGCCTAATAAGGGAGACAATAAGATAATTGGAATACCGGTTAAGATCCAGTGGGCAGTGATCTTAGACAAAATAAGCAAGGGCAGTGAATGATGAGAAATCACCATTTGTTCTAACACGCCGTTTTCAAAATCATGATGAAATAAAGCGTTTAACGAGAGAAGTACCGCCAACATGCTTGCCACCCAAATAATACCCGCGGCAATTTGTGAGAGTGTTGCGGCCTCTGGGCTGATTGCCAGTGGAAATAAAGACACTGAAATCACAAAAAATAACAACGGATTGAGTACACTTGACGGGTTTCGAATCGCCGAGCGTAGATCGCGTCTGAGTGTTTTCAGATAGATATTCATAACGCCAACACCTTTTGATTAGGCAATGTAGAATCTTGATGTGTGGTAAACAAACAAACCCCACCTTGTTCACAGTGTTTGCTAATGCGCTCTTCTACAATTTTTACACCATGGGGATCAAGAGCTGTAAAGGGTTCATCTAATAACCAAATCTTGGCATTTGATACAAAAAGTCCGGCGAGGATAACACGCCGCTTTTGGCCAGCTGAGAGCTTAGCACAGTATTCGTCTTCATAACCCTTAAGACCAACTTGCATCAACGCCTCAACTAATAAGTGTTGATCAATGGATTTATTAAGCCCAGTTAAGAACTCAAGATTTTCAACACTCGTCAGTTCAGCACTCAGTGCAGACAAATGACCCAAATAAAAGACTTCACTTTGGTATTTATCTGATTTGACCGAGTGATTATCAAGCGTAATCTCACCTTCTTCAGATGCGTTAAGGCCGGCTAGGATTTTTAAAAGTGAGGTTTTTCCACTACCATTAGTACCAGTAATTCTCCATATGTCTCCTGAATTAGCTTGAAAAGATAATTCGCTAAACAGCTGGTTGTATCCCCGTTGGCAACTTAAGTTTCTTATATTAAGTGTTGGCACAATATATTTAGATTTTAATCTGACAAGGGGGTATGCCAAAGCATGCTAGTGGGTTTTTAAAGGTTCCGCTATTTCTTATTTTTTTTATAGGCTTCATAACCTTCTTTTAAATTAGCCTCTCTGATTTTATTGTTTTTTACTAAAGTTCTAGCTATTTCAGCCGCTTTTCTATCAGCAATTGCTCTAGCAACGATTTCCTCTTTAGCTTTTATAATGCGTTTCTTTTCAAGTGTATCGAAGAAAGATCTAGTTTCTTTAGCCATTTTTCGATCAATCATTGCTTTTTTCCTAGCCTCTTCAGCTGCCTTTCTAGCAGCAATTGCTTTGGCAATAACCTCTTCTTTAGATTTTACAATGCTTTTTTCTCTTAATATTCGGGCTTCCTTAGTTGCTCTTTTATAAGCTTCATAACCTTCTTTTAAATTAACCTCTCTGATTTTTATATTTTCTGTAATCATGCGCTTTTTTTCCAGAAATTTAGCTTCTTCAGCCGCTTTTCTATCAGCGATTGCTTTAGCCTTAGCAATACGTTTTTCTTCTAATGCTTTAGCCTTGGCAACAGCTTTTTCTTTTGCTTCTTCAGCCGCTTTTTTTGCAGCTAATGCTTTCACTTCTTCAGCTGCCTTTTTATCAGCGATTGCTTTAGCCTTAGCAATACGTTTTTCTTCTAATAATTTAGCCTTTTTAGCCACCTTCCTATCGGAAATCACTCTTTTCCTGATTTCCTCAGCTGGTGTTGTTCCAAGCATATTCCTAATTAAAGGTAGCTGATATATATTAGTTGATCTAGGTAATTCTGAAATATTAGGTGTGCTTGATAGCAGATTGATTTTAGGTAATTTTGATGGCTTAGTAATGTTTTTACCAGCGACAGCCTTTACCTTGGTTTTTGCAATACGTTTTTCATCTAATATCCTAGCTTCTTCTTTAGCTTTTGCAATACGTTTTTCTTCTAATGCTTTAGTTTTGTTAGCGTCAGTAAATGTTAATAATTCAGGCATCTCTGGCAATAGACCAGAAAAATTAGGTAATGTAGGCATCTCTGGCAATAAATCAGAAAAATTTGGCAATTCAGGCATATCTGGCAATAAATCAGCGAAATTAGGCAGCCCTAGTGTGTCAGTTTCAGATGGCTGTGATTCACTAGCGTCAGTTAGCGTTGGAAATTCAGGCATCTCTGGCAATAGATCAGCGAAATTAGGAAATTCAGGCATCTCTGGCAATAAATCAGCGAAATTAGGTAACTTTAGTGTGTCAGTTTCAGATGGCTGTGATTCACTGGTGTCAATTAACGTCGGTAATTCAGGCATTTTAAGCATAGAAGGTGAACACGCAGACAAGAACGGCAATGAGAGTGCGATTAAAATTATTTTTTTCATGATTTTTTTTACAGATTATAGTTTTGGAATGATTTTACCTTAAGGATGTTAATATGAAAAGCTCAAGATTTAAAAAAGTGTAGGGCTAAACTGTATTTTCAATGCCTTCTAGTAAGAAAATAATAACTTTCTAAGCATTATTTAAATCAGCTTGAAAAGATAGATTGTTGAATCGCTGGCAATATGTCTACCAGAATCGGTACCAAGGCGTATTTGGGCCTTTTAAAGACTTTGCTCTTTCTGCAGCCTTTTCATAAGCTTCATAACCTTCTTTTAGATCTGCTTCTCGGGTTGCTACTTTTGCTTCGGCGGCTTGTTTTTTCTTTAAAGCTTTCTTATCAGCAGCACGCTTTTCAGCCAACGCTTTAACTTCGTCTTCTGCTTTTTTATCAGCAATTGCCTTTGCCTTCGCTGCTACCTTTGCTTGGGCAGCTTGTTTTTCTTTTAAAGCCTTAGCCTGTGCTGCAGCTTTTTTAACGGCCATGGCTTTGGCTTTGGCTTTAGATTTGGCCTGCTCAGCTTTTTCTTTAGCGGCACGTTTTGCAATTATCTTTTCATCAGCTAGACGTTTGTTCTCTAATTCTTGTTCTTTTTCAGTCAGTGGCGGTAGTGACTCTAATTTAGAAGTGTCAATATTTTTAAGTGTGTTCTTGTCAAATATTAGCGTTAATCGATAATTAATGTTGTCTTTTTTATATAATGTTGAATGATTGATGTAGTCCCATTGGTTGTTATGGAATGGGTCAGCCACACTGGGAGAGCCAATTAAATCTTGCACCTCAGCTTTTGACATACCTACTTTGAGCTGATTAATGCTAAACCGGTCTAATACAGAGCCTTGGTTAATATCTGATCTAAATAGTGTTGGTAATGAAATATCTGGAATGAATTCTGACATACTTGGCATCTCAGGCATCTCAGGCATCTCAGGCATCTCAGGCATCTCAGGCACTTTAGGCATCTCTGGCATAGACGGTGAACATGCCGATAAGAAAGGCAGTGACAACACAACTAAAGTTATTTTTTTCATGACTGGTTTAAGGATTAAAATGTTAAGTTGATTTTACATCAAGGATATTGGACATGGATGCCCAAGATTTAAAAAGTGTTGGACTTAAGGTTACACTGCCAAGACTAAAAATTTTAGAAATTTTAGAAACCAGTGAAAATCACCATATGAGTGCTGAAGATATTTACCGCGCTTTGATTATGCAAGGTGAGGAAGTTGGCGTAGCAACGATTTATCGCGTACTTACCCAGTTTGAAGAGGCTGGCATGATTAATAAACTTAATTTTGATAATGGCCAGTCGGTATTTGAATTATCTAATACAGCGCACCATGACCATTTGGTTTGTGTCAAATGTGGAAAAATCGACGAATTTACAGATGATATAATTGAGCAGCATCAGCATGATGTAGCTAAAAAACACGGTTATCAGTTAACGGATCATTGTTTATATCTTTATGGTCTATGCAAGAGTTGTCAGTAGGCCTTGCTTTAATTTAAATGGAAGATTTTATTCTTAGAGCAGTCCTAGCGGCTGTGGGTATCTCTATTATTGCCGGCTCACTCGGTTGTTTTGTGATTTGGAAGCGTATGAGTTATTTTTCTGAATCGATATCACATAGCGCTTTACTCGGTGCATCATTAGGCATTGCAAGTGGTCTTGGAATACATTTTGGCTTAGTTTTAGTGGGTGGTATTTTTGCGTTTATGATTGTCGCTTTACAAGAGCGAAAAATCCTTTCTAATGACGCTATTCTTGGTATTTTTTCTCACATTGCACTCTCACTCGGTATTGTGGTTTTGGCATTAGTAGGCGGTGCAAATACCGATTATTTCTCGCTTCTATTTGGTGATATCTTATCGATTACTAATGCTGATATTGTTTGGGTGTATTCGGTATTGATTATAATTGTGAGCTTGTTGTCGTTTTTCTGGCAACGTTTATTGTTGCTCACATTAAATGAAGATTTGGCCAAAGCAGAAGGGCTAAAGCACACTTTTTATCAATTGTTATTTATGCTGATGATTGCATTAGCGGTATCAGTTTCGGTGCAAATTGTAGGCGTGTTGCTCATTACTTCATTGCTGATTATTCCACCTGCGATTGCCAGAGTATTTGCACGTACACCTAGTCAAATGGTATTTCAGTCAATTTTTATTTCAATGGTAGCAGTGATTATTGGTCTGATCGGGTCACTATATTATGATATTGTAACGGGCCCAGCAATCGTTATTTCTCTGGGTATTTTATTTGTGTTTTCTCAGTTGATAGCACCTAAAAATTTAAGCTAGAGCGTCATTCAGTTCTGTGAGTTGGTTAGTTTGCTGTTCAACAATTAAAGGCTCAATAATCGATTCTAAATCACCTTCCATAATTTCAGCTAATTTGTATAGCGTTAAATTGATACGATGATCGGTAATACGTCCTTGTGGATAGTTATAGGTACGTATGCGTTGTGAACGGTCACCACTTCCGATTAGTTCTTTACGCGTCGATGCTTGTTCTTTGTGTTGAACTTGTTGCTGTGCGTCAAGGATTCTAGAAGCTAATACTGACATTGCTTGCGCTTTGTTTTTGTGTTGTGAGCGCCCATCTTGGCACTCAACTACTGTGCCTGTTGGGATGTGGGTCACACGCACAGCAGAATCAGTTTTATTCACATGCTGACCACCAGCGCCACTAGCTCTAAAGGTGTCAACACGAACATCACTCATGTTAATGTTAACTTCTTCAATATTTTCAACCTCAGGCATAATGGCCACTGTACAAGCCGAAGTATGTACGCGGCCTTGAGATTCGGTTTCTGGCAC
>QOAH01000087.1 GCA_003978185.1 Candidatus Thioglobus sp. | reverse complement strand
GACTTGGCTATTGATGATCAGCTCCAAGGTATTCCTGATGGACAGATCGATGCCGCTTATATAAACAACATGGCTAATTTTGATAAAGAGCCGTTTTAACCTCACATAGGCAACCTATGCACGCCATTGCCTCTATCTCACAATCAGCATTAACTCATAACTTGTCTGTTGTTAAGCAATTAACACCAGGTGCCAAAGTAGTGTCGATGATTAAAGCTAACGCCTATGGTCATCATCTAGATTGTATCCACCCATTGATCGATGGCTCAGACAGGCTGGCCGTTAGTGAATTATCAGAAGCTGAAAAATTACGAGCCATTACTCAGCGTCCAATCTTATTGTTGTCAGGCGTATATTCAGAAGGCGAATTACATCGTGCTATTAGTCTAGACTGCCATATTGTTGTGCATCATACATCACAAATAGCTATCATTAATAACACCCAGAAATCGGTTAATGTTTGGCTTAAGATTGATACCGGTATGCATCGATTAGGCTTATCTGCTACTGAATACAAAGAATGTTTGTCTTTGTTTGAGGCTAATTCTTTAGTGGAAGTCGCCTGTGTTATGAGTCATTTTGCTTGTGCCGATGAAGTTGACCACCCCATGAACAAAACTCAACTAAACAATTTTAAAGCATTGACAGTTAAAGCGAACAATCGCTCTATAGCAAACTCTGCTGCGATTTTATCTCAAACAGAAATAGCCTTTGATTTTGTACGTCCTGGGATTATGCTGTATGGCGCTTCTCCATTTAACACGCCCGACAATCAGCTCAAGCCAGCAATGAAACTTTCTGCGCCCATACTCTCAATTAAAACCCTGCAAGCAGGTAAATCAGTTGGCTATGGTGCTACTTGGGTGGCAGATAAAGAAATCACATTGGCTGTGATTGGTATTGGCTATGGGGATGGCTATCCTAGACACGCCAAAAATGGCACCCCTGTATTGATCAATGGCGTCTTATGTCCATTGATTGGTCGTGTATCCATGGATCTAATTTGTGTTGATATCAGTTCAGCAAAAGTCAGTGTTGGCGATAGCGCTATTTTATGGGGTGATGAGCAACTTCGGGTTGAAGTTGTTGCTAATAACAGTAACACCATCAGCTATGAATTACTCACTGGATTGAGTGCTCGCGTTAGCTTTACATCAGCACTATGAATCAAGCTTACAGCTTAATCCAAATCAGTGACTGTCATATTGATGACCAAGTAGAATCAATGGGGGTGGATACCCACACTAACTTAACTTCTGTTATTAAAGTGATTGCCAAACAGGATTGTGATGCCTTGCTGATTACGGGCGATCTCACCCACAATGGCACACTCAATTCTTACCAAGTATTACAACACATACTTATGCCAATCAAATCTAGGATTGTGGTGTTGAGAGGTAATCACGACCAAATTAAGAACCTCAATCAAGTTTTTTCTGAGCAGTTAGTTTCCAAATTTAGTTTAGGAAATTGGGAAATTATTACTATTGATTCTACTCAGCCCTCGAAAACCAGTGGCTATGTCACCAAACAAGCACTGGAGCAGCTTGATCAAGACTTGCAAAATAGCGTGGCCAAATACAACATTGTTGCTCTGCATCATCCAATCGTTTCTATGCAATCAGATTGGGATGACTCACTCTCATTAGAAAATGCAGACGAACTGTTCAATGTGATGAATAAATACCCTAAAATAAAGGCAGTTTTGTGGGGACATGCCCACCAAGCCAGTGAATTTAATAACGGTGATGTTGTGCTTATTTCATGCCCATCAACCGCGCTACAATTTGACAACGAAACTAGGATTGGATTTAACCATTACAGACTACATGATGATGGAAAATTAGAATACAACACGCAATGGATTTAGAAACAACACTCATCAGAGACTTGTACAACCAACAAAAGCCAAAGAGTTACGCCCAAGTTTCTGATTTATTTGAAGTCAATTTTAAAAAAATATCACGGCTCATCCCTTTGTTACCAATCATTTCTCATCATAGTGTTGCCAAACAATCAGGTGAAAACGATTTGCATTTGTTTGTTGAAGAAAAAACACCTTACACTGCAACCTTTATTCTTACCCATCAGCTTGACTCCCCTGCTGGATCAATCAATCGGCCTGATATTAAATTTAAAGTGTACTTTGATGCCAACCTACTTGAGGTTATTTCGGTGTGTAATGAAACCACCCTTAACATCAATCATCCATTCTTAGCCAAATGCTCTGATATGGATATACAATGGGAACTCAATACTTTTATCGAAAGATGGCTAGACTACTGCTTAAGTAAATATCAAGGAATATCATGGCAGACGCTGTAGATCCAAAAGCTAAAGGAAAGTTAGTCATTGCAATCTCATCAAGGGCTTTGTTTGATTTAGATGAATCGCATCAAATTTTTAAAGAACACGGTGTGGAGGCTTATGCCAAACACCAAGAGGAAAACGAAGAAGTTGTTTTAAAGCCTGGTGTTGGATTCACACTGGTTAAAAAACTGTTAAACCTTAATACTAAACAAAATCCAATTGATGTCATTTTGCTTTCTCGTAACAGTGCCGATACAGGTTTACGTATTTTTAATTCGATTGAACATTATGGTCTCAACATCTCACGAGCAGCCTTCACCCGTGGAGAAAGCACACACAATTTAGTTGGCGCTTTTGAGGCAGACTTGTTTTTATCGAGCAATTATCAAGATGTGCAAAAAGCATTAGAATCAGGTTTTGCTGCTGCTTCTATTGTTGGCTCTGGCTCAAATGATTCTCACAACACGCAATTACGCATTGCCTTTGATGGCGATGCTGTAATATTTTCAGACGAAGCAGAAAAAATTTACCAAGAAAAAGGCATTGAAGCCTTTGAAGAAAATGAAAAAAAATCAGCCAACGTCGAACTTAAGGCCGGGCCCTTTAAGTGCTTTTTAAAATCACTACACAAAATTCAATCCGCCTTTCCTGTGGAGGATAACCCAATCAGAACAGCCTTAGTCACAGCACGTTCTGCCCCCTCGCACAAACGAGTGATTCACACTATGCGTGAATGGGGAATTCGTATCGATGAGTCATTCTTTTTAGGCGGGCTTGACAAAGGTATTTTCTTAAAAGAGTTTGGTGCGGATATCTTTTTTGACGATCAGCATAAGCATTGTCAATCTGCCTCTCAATACGTACCAACAGGGCATGTCCCGAGTGGTATTAGCAATAAATAAATCAAATTAATCCAAGCTTATTCATGGGTAAAATAACTTAACTAATCTTTTATAACAGCAATGTCTAACAAAATTCAAGCTATTCGCGGAATGAACGACCTACTACCCAAAGATTCCGCTTTGTGGTTGTCGCTAGAAGAAACAATCTTTAATTTGTTTATCTCTTATGGCTTTAAAAATATTCGCACACCCATCGTCGAAAAGACTGATACTTTTTGCCGCGCAATTGGCGAAGCGACTGATATTGTTGAAAAAGAAATGTATTCTTGGAAAGAGTCTAACGGTGAAAGCTTAAGTCTACGACCCGAGGGAACTGCAGGCTGTGTGCGTATGATGATTGAGCACAACTTGCCCAGAGAAGGCATTCAAAAAGTCTTTTATCAAGGTGCTATGTTTAGACATGAGCGCCCGCAAAAAGGTCGTTATCGTCAATTTCACCAGGTGGGTGTCGA
Organism: Candidatus Thioglobus sp.; assembly: GCA_003978185.1. The sequence goes on along the minus strand of QOAH01000087.1, from coordinate 1,891 downwards.
GGTGTTTGGTGCTGATACTGCAAAAATAGACGCTGAACTAATGGCAATGACACATTTACTGTGGCAAAACCTTGGTCTGAAAAATCTTACCCTAGAAATCAACACACTAGGCTCAGCTGAGGCAAGAGCAAATTACCGCTCTGTATTGGTTGATTATTTCACTCAGTATAAAGATCAATTAGATGAAGACTCCACAAGGCGTTTATCATCAAACCCACTACGCATTCTAGACAGTAAAAATAAAGACATGCAGTCTTTGATTAACGCTGCACCTAAGCTCATGGATCATCTAGATGAAGATTCGAGAAAACACTTTGATGAATTCAAGGCGTATTTACAATGCTTAGATATTCCTTATATCATCAACACTCGCTTGGTTAGAGGGCTGGATTATTACAACCGCACTGTATTTGAATGGACCACAACGGACTTAGGTGCACAAGGTACGATTTGTGCCGGTGGCCGTTATGATGGCTTGGTTGAAAAAATGGGTGGAAAAGCAACCCCTGCTGTTGGCTTTGCTTTAGGTTTGGAGCGTTTGGTTTTGTTATTAGAAGCGCAAGACATTACTTTAGGAAAATCACCTTTATCTATTTATTTAGTTGCGCTTGGTGATAATGCACAGCTTAAATCTATGCAAATTGCTACCCAACTGCATCATGCATTGCCTAAGGCAATACTTTATAATGACATCACTTTGGGTAGTTTTAAAGCGCAATTTAAAAAGGCAGATAAAGCCAATGCTGATTATGCTTTAATCCTGGGCGAGGAAGAAATACAAAACAATCAAATCGCTATTAAACCACTTAAAGGCCAAGGTGAGCAACAAACCATGAGCTTAGAAGAGGCGATTCAATATTTTAAAAATTAAGAGAACCATCATATGAAAAATTTCATTGAAGTAGGAAAAACCGAAGACGAACAAGCAGAGCAAATCAAAAAATGGCTTAAAGAAAATGGGCCTCAAATTATTATCGGTATCGTTCTGGGATTGTCAGGAATTTGGGGGTTAGGCTATTACAAAACCTACCAACACGAGCAATCTATCAACGCACGCACTGCTTACTTATCTGTTGTTTCAAATCCTAATTCACCGGCATTAATCGCCTTACAAAGCGATTATGTAGACAGTGGTTACGCACAACAATCTGCATTAATGATGGCAAAACATGCAGTGTCAGCTGGAAATTATCAACAAGCACTTGAACATTTATCACCTTTATTAAAGTCTGAAAATGAATTTATTGCACATACGGCCAAGCTTAGGTCATCTGCTATTTATTTACAAACAGGTGATAAGAGTCAAGCGCTATCTATACTTGGTGCTGATAAAAATTCAGCATTTAGTGCTCTGTACAACCATACCAAGGGTGATATTTATTTGGCACAAAACAACATTGATTCTGCTAAAAAACATTACCAATTAGCCTTAGCTCAATTATCGACTGATTCAGAATTAAGAAATTTAATTCAAATTAAGTTAAACGACCTTAATTAGGAACTCTTTACATCATGGGTTTACCTATCATCTCATTAGTTGGACGCCCAAACGTAGGTAAGTCCACATTATTTAATCGCTTAAGTAGGTCACGCCAAGCCTTGGTGTCCGACTTTGAGGGCTTAACACGTGATCGCCAATACGCAGAAGTTTTATTGGATGACGATACCGAAACTTTTGTCACAATTGTTGATACAGGAGGTTTAACCAATAAAGTTAATGAGATTGATAGCGGCATCCAAGGTCAAGTTTTAAACGCCTTAGAGGAGTCTGATGTTATTTATTTTATTGTTAGCGCTAGAGATGGTGTTATTGGCCTAGATCAAGAAATTGGTGCGCAATTACGTCGACTCAAAAAAAATATTGTTTTAGTTTGTAATAAAGCTGAAGGAT
>QOAH01000076.1 GCA_003978185.1 Candidatus Thioglobus sp. | reverse complement strand
TTAGGAGATAAAAAACCTTTTGCTTGAAGTAATTGTTTAGGCAATATCGCAAAAGCCAAAATTGATTGGATAAATTTCCTTCTAGTAAACACGGCATTACCTCCTAAATTTTATTTAAATCTCACATTGTATTTTTGTTGGATTTCATTTGGCCATAAGCCATGAATATAATCTAACAAGCCTTGTTTTTCGCCTTCACTAAGCTTGTCTTTAAACCCTGGCATCCAGCCACCAATCTTGATGCCGCCGTTATTAATCGTGGTTAACAATGCTTTTGGTGAATGGTGCCAAGCGTGTGCTGTGCCGTTAATCGGTGGTGCCGGGTATTTACCATTTGCTTGAGTTTTTTTCCAATCTTTAACTAAGCCTTGTCCAGCCTTACCATGACAGCTAATACAATTTTTCTCAAAAGTTATATTACCTAACTGAATACTTTTTTGTGTTTGTGCATCGCCATCCTCATCACTAAAACAGCCTGTTAAAAAAACCGCAGCTAAAACTAATGCTAATCTTTTCATAAAAATCTCTCAATTAAATCATTCAAAAAATTATAACCTTTTTCACTCGACCTAATTTGCTTGCTATTAATAACAAGAAGCCCTAAATCTTCAGCTTGTGATAATTGATTTTTAATGATGCTTATCGATTGCCCAGTGTGATGCTCGAATAAATCAGGCTCAAAACCCTGTTTCAGCCTTAAGGCATTGAGCATGAACTCAAATGATAAATTCTCTACTTGCTCAATAATACCCGCTTGATTGCTTGAATAATCTTTAGGAGATTTTGCCTTGCGCGTGCGTAATATCTTGCCTGTATTAATGTCGGTGATCTTGCCGTGAGCGCCTGCGCCAATACCAATATAATCGCCAAACTGCCAATAATTTAAATTATGCTTAGATGGAATCTTGCCGAAAGCTGACACTTCGTAACGCGCAAATCCATGTTGTTCCAATAGGGCCACACCTTGTTCACCCATACGCCAAATATCATCGTCTTTAGGTAGTGTAGGCGGAAATTTAGCAAACAAAGTATTGGGCTCAATGGTAAGCTGATAAAACGAGATATGCTGTGGATTTAGATCAATCGCTTGATTAAGATCTGACAAACAACTGTTAATACTTTGACCTTCTAAACCATACATCAGATCTATATTGAAATTATCAAATATCTGACTTGCAGAGGCGCAAGCTTTACTCGCCTCTTGGGCACTATGAATACGTCCCAAGGCTTTAAGATGATGGTCTTGAAAAGATTGCACACCAATCGAGAGTCGATTAATACCGATGTCTTTAAACGCTTTAAATTTTTCAATTTCAAAGGTGCCAGGATTAGTCTCTAGGGTAATTTCAATATTTTTCTCGAATATGAGTTTTGATTTTAAGCCAATGAACAATTCTTTTAATTCATCCGCACTCATGAGACTTGGTGTGCCGCCACCGATAAATATTGAATGAATGGAGCGGCCTTGAATCGTGTCTAATTCATTGTCTAAATCTTTTAGTAGTGTTGCAATATAGCCTTCTCGATTGCCAGTTTCATGTGAGTTGAAGTCACAATAGGGGCATTTTTTAACACACCATGGATAATGAATATAAAGCGATAGTGGCGGTAATGCTAGCAAGCTTTTAGTTCTTTAAGTAATGCAGTGAGTGCCCGACCTCGATGCGAGAGAATGTTTTTAATTTCTGACGATAATTCAGCCGATGCACAACCATGGGTAGGCACATAAAAAATCGGATCATAGCCAAAACCATTTCCCCCCACCTTTTCACGTAATATTTCACCTTCCCAACCACGCTGAATAATAATGGGTGTTGGGTCATTAGCATGCTCAACAAAGACAATGGCACACCAGAATCGAGCGGTACGCTCACCCTCAGGAATGGCATGCATCTGATCTAATAGCTTTTGAGTGTTGGCTTCATCATCGCCATGCTTGCCCGCATAACGCGCCGAATAAATACCTGGCTCACCACCCAAAGCATCAACCACAATGCCTGAGTCATCAGCCAAAGCAGGTAAGCCTGATTGCTCAGATGCATTGCGAGCTTTGATTAGTGCATTTTCAACAAAGGTTAGACCAGTCTCTGGCACTTCTTCAACCTGCCTGTCACTCATAGAGATGACCTCATAAAGACCATCCAACATTGTGTTAAATTCTCTGATTTTGCCTTTGTTGTTACTCGCAAGAATGATTTTTTTCATAATGATGTATAATCGACAGGATATTTAGAATTTAAGGAAAAGACATGACTCAAGACGAAATGAAACATGCAGTCGCACAAGAGGCGCTTAACTATGTAGTAAAAGACACTATTATAGGCGTGGGCACTGGATCAACGGCGAATTTTTTCATTGATGCATTAGCCACAATGAAAGACGATATTAAAGGTTGTGTTGCCAGTTCTGTTGCGACTGCTGAACGTTTAGAAGGTCATGGCATTAAAGTGTTTGATTTAAACGAAGTAGAGGCGATATCGGTTTATGTTGATGGTGCTGATGAGTCCGACGATGGCTTAAACTTAATTAAAGGCGGTGGCGGTGCACTTACTCGTGAAAAGATTGTTGCCGCAGTGGCCGATAAGTTTGTGTGTATTGCCGATGAATCAAAATTGGTCAAAGTGATGGGTGATTTCCCATTGCCTGTTGAAGTAATTCCAATGGCGGCTAATTATGTTAAGCATCAAATCACTCGTAGAATTGGTGGCACACCGTTTATTCGTGAAAATTTTGTCACTGATAATGGCAACTTAATTTTAGATGTTGAAGGCTTGAAAATCACTGATCCTAAAGCCATGGAAACAGAATTAGACAGTATTGTTGGTGTAGTAACCAATGGCTTATTCGCCAATCGCAGCGCCAATGTGTTGTTACTCGGCACACCAACTGGTGTCACTGTAATCGGTGCTTAATACAGTCGTTAATCTGGCAAGTCTTTATACAGGTCCAGTGTTTGTTGTAAATTGCTAATCCTAACACTCAGAATGTCGTACAAATCTTGAGAATGAGTTACCGATTTTGCACGTTCGTAATGACCAATTGCTTTATCTAAATCACCTCGAACAATCAACGCCTTTGCGCTTTGGATATGCGATCGATCAAAGGCGCCTTGTTTGACAAACAAAGAAGATAATAATTGATACGATTCGTAACTGCCTTCATTCACTCGTAAAAAAGGTTTTAACGTTGCCACAGCTAATTGTATTTGTTGATTGTCTAAGTAAGCTTTGGCTGCATAATACACGCTCGCCTCATCATCCTCAACCACATTATTCTTGTCAAAGTACTGTTGCGATTTTTCAATATCCCCTAACTTAGAGGCGATACGCCCTGCCAAGATATTGCTTGGCCTGTCATTATTCAACGTTAATAGTTGATCTACATGTTGTTTTGCAATTTGATAATCTTGCGCCTCAAAGGCGTGATAAGCTTGCATGTAATACGTAATCGACTTATCTTGCTCAAGTTTGATACGCCCATGTTTGTGATAATACAATTTAGCCTTAGTTGTTATGTATTCAAACGAGTCCTTTCTATAATCACCTGAAGCCCTTGCTGCACGTTGCAAACTATCAGAGATACGATTAATGCTCAGAGGGTGTGACAATAAAAACTCTTGAGCATCTGGTGTGTCTTTCAATTTTTCAAAAAAATGCGCCATTCCTTTAGGGTTAAAGCCCGACTTAGACAGCATAGATGTGCCAATACGGTCAGCCTCCCACTCATGCTCACGAGTAAAGTTAATATTTTTCTGTGCAGTACCCGCCATAGTTGAAGCGGCAATCGCTTGAGAAGCATCAGAATTATCTACTAGTACGGCCGCCAACATGCCAGCAACCATAAGATAAGTTTGTTTGTCAGTTTTTTCACTAAACCGCTTAAGATGATTTTGAGTCACGTGTGATATTTCATGTGAAAGTACACCGGCTAATTCTGACTCTGAATCTGAACTAAGCAACATACCTGTATGTACACCGATATAACCATAAGGTCCCGCAAAAGCATTAATACTGTCATCGTTCAATAATAAAAATCCAAAATGTTTACTAGGATCTTCACTATATTCACTCAATTCATGGCCCAACGTTCGCAAATAAGCACCCATTTCTACATCGGAAACAATTGAACCAGTGTCCCAAACCAATTGCAAAAATTCATTGCCGTGTTTTTTTTCACTCAAAGATTCTGATAGTTGCATCTCAGGCAAGCTCGATGCAAACACCCAAAATGGCATTAGAAATAACAAGGACAAACTCTTTATCATGAACTCATTATATTTGACTATTGAGTATTGTGCGATTAAAATAGCCAAACTTATTAGTTAACTAATCTGTTTATTTTTTTATTATTATTTATAAGGAGTCTCCATCATGGCTGACGAAACTTTAGATGCATCAGGCTTAAATTGCCCATTACCAATTTTAAAAACTAAGAAAGCATTATCTAAAATGGATGCTGGAAAAATCCTGGACGTAATCTCAACTGATGCCGGTTCAGTAAAAGATATTGAAGCTTTTTGTAACCAAACAGGTAACAAATTAATATCTACTGTTGAAGATGGTGGTAAATACGTTTTTACTATTGAGAAAGTTTAAATAAAAAAAACATTCTAGAGGAGAATACAAATGTCAGATAACAATAAAATGACGATCATCGCCACTAAGGGTACTTTTGATTGGGCTTTCCCGCCTTTCATTATTGCCTCTACTGGTGTTGCAATGGATAAAGAAGTCACGATTTTCTTTACCTTTTACGGTCTAAACCTTTTATTAAAGGACACCTCTAAACTCAAAGTAACGCCAATGGGTAATCCCGGCATGCCAATGAAAATGCCTTTTGGTCCTAAGTGGTTACAAGCGATTGATTTTGGCCCTAAGATTCCTAATGTTCTTTGGAACATTCCATTCGCTGATACTTTGGTAACCTTCTTAATGAAGAAAACCATGGCTAAGCATGGTGTAGCTAAGCTAGAAGAGCTTCGCTCTATGTGTCAAGAGTTTGATGTTAAATTCATTGCTTGTGAAATGACAGTTGAATTATTTGGCTATGACAAATCAGACTTTATTGATGGTGTTGAATTTGCAGGTGCTGCAACTTACTTTGAAGAAGCTTCAACTGGTAATCACCACTTATACATGTAATTCATTTCTTGAAGAATGTTTAAAAAAACCTCCGAAAGGAGGTTTTTTATTGTCTGAGTTTTAGTGCCAATCTAAGTTTGGCCAGCCTCTGTCAGCAGCCACTTGAATCAACTGTTCATCAGCATTTACCACCACAGGATAATCTACCAGCTCTAGCATTGGTAAGTCGTTGTGTGAGTCTGAATAAAAACTAGCACCCTCAATACTTTCGCCAGTTTTCGCTAACCAGAGATTAAGATGGGCGATCTTACCTGACTGAAAACAAGGCTCACCCGCCACTTTTCCTGTGTATTGCCCATCTTTAATTTCTGGCTCAGTCGCTAGCAAATGATCGATGCCATACTTCGCCACAATAGGCGCTGTCACAAAACGATTAGTCGCAGTAATGACTAGCAAGGTATCGCCTTTATCTCTATGCGCATCAACAACTGCTTGTGCTTTAGGTAACAAAATAGAATCTATTTTCGACAGCATAAATTGTTGATGCCACTCATTTAATGTAGCGAGAGAGTGTTGGGATAATGGTGCTAAACAAAATTCTAAATATTCATTAATATCAAGCTTTCCTAATGCATACTGATCAAAA